>JBAYPP010000129.1:0-2517 GCA_041677585.1 Acholeplasmataceae bacterium | reverse complement strand
TCAACATTGCCATATGTTTTATTATGGTCAATTGTAATCGCTTCAGAAATTATTTGCTCTTTCGTAAAATCAATCATATAAATCAAAAACTGATTTGTACCATTGACTGAAAAGCCGATAAATTGATAGGGGGTATTTGCTTTAGCGTTGCTTACTAATAATGCTCTATGATTGTAAAACTGTTCACTATAACCGTATTTTCGATCCAATTCGACTGTATACAGTGGTTCTTCTGAATCATTGGTTTGATAGGCACTGATCTTTAAACCTGTTACTCTGCCATTATTGTCGGTTTGAAATCCTAGACCAATAATATGACCATCATCATCCCAGAGATGGAGATAAGAACTGAAACCCGGTTCTTCAATAATGTTGACAATTCTAGGATTGCTAGGTGTGCTTAAATCAATCGTATAGAGTGGATCTGTTTGGTAAAATGTCACAATTTTTACTTCATCCTTATTGAAGCTTACTGACTTAATTGTCTCATTCTTTTTACCTAGTCCATTATTTAAATGACCAACAACGACCATTAGATCAGAATTTAAATCATCTTTTAAGATGTAGAGATTGTTTAAATTGTTTGTCACACTGTCTGTTAAATTAAAATCGACAAGATACGGCTCTGTTGATGCTATACGCAAGTATTGATCTTCAATATCGATCCAAAGTTGATTTTGAACTAACCCTTTAAGATCAAAATAGCTACGATATGCAATATTTTTACTATCATCATCAATCGTAAACTTCATTACTCTTGTTGTAATACCTTCTTGAAAGATTTTTTCAAACAACTGCCAACCGAATTGCTTGACGATGATTTGCGTAACAATAATCGTGTCTTTATTCATATAAACCTGATTAACTTGACCAATAAAGGCCATTGTTTTTTGTGTGAAGGTCTCTAAGTCCAATGAAATAAAGACTGTCATTGAAGGAAAACTCATTTCATTATAATAGAATACTTTCTTCACATCTAAGTTATAACTTGTTTCCACATCACCCTTAATAATATCAAATTTCGGTGTTGGATTATCTTTGGTAATATAGTAATCACCAACTATGTATAGCGTGTCTTCAATCATTCTGTACTCAATGAATGATAGATTACTTTCAAACTCATAAACCAGTTCTAAACTATTTTTATCATAAACATGAACCAGTTGTTTTCTGCTTGTTGTAAAGAATGGTCTGTACATATAGCTTTCATACAAGATCGCAACTAAATATTCTTTCGTTAAAAACAAGTCGTTAACAAAATGATTTTCAAATTTTATTTGATCTCTTAAAACCAAATCTTTATTTTCTGTCACTTCAAAAGCATTAATGGTTTGGTTACCATAGGAATTAGGCGCATAAAATATAAACGTCCCATCTGTTTTGATGATATCCGCTTCCATCACACCATCGACTTGAACATTAGTGTCTAAATAACCCTGGTCACTATTATCTGACTCAATGTTTTCACCTACTAGGAAAGTATCTGTTGGTGCTAATGCACTGTCTGATCTTAAATAGAACTGATTATAATACTGGCTTTCGCTCACAAAGGCGAGTAGTTCATCTTCTGAGACAAACGTTTTAGCCGCTAGATTTGAAGGCTTATCATAATTGGTTGGCTGACCAAATAAAAAGATTGATGTTAAGACAAAAACTAACAACAGTGAAACAACCCTAGTCCATAACACTGTTTTATAACGAGGCGGTGTTGTCACGTCAACTTCATGATTATCCTGAAATGTTTTTAATCTTTTGTTCCACAAGAAAGTTGTAAACATTTTCAAAATAACGCTAATCACTATGAATAGTAAAATAATAAAAATTCCATATCTTAACCATTCCATCATAAGTTTTATCCTCCTTAATTACTTAATATCTAATTTTTGTTTAAACTGTCTTACATAAGATCTGGAGACTTGTAAATGTGTTCGATTGTTTAATTCTAAATCCAGTTTTGCATTTAATGTCGTCCTAATAAAAACGACTTTTTTTAAATTCACGATGTATGATTTACTAATTCTTACAAAGTGATGGGGAGCTAAAAGTTCTTCAAGCTGATAAAGCGGTTCCTTAATCGTAATCTTTCCTAATGATAAAGTGTGCAAATCAACTTCGTTGCCAAAAGACTCAAAATAGGTTATTTCATAAACTGGGACTTTTGCATAACCAGATGGTGTTTGAAAAACAAGTTGGGTTCGATCATTTTGGATGTAATCAAATACTTCTTTTAGGATTTCATAATCTTGTTCATTAAAGACAATACTTAATGAGTCGCCTTGTTCCTCTATTACTTCCAATTGACTTAAATATTGAAAATGATTGAATAGTTGCTTTGCGTCTTCTTTACTAAAGACAATCTTGATCACATTTACTTCCCCCTAACTTCAATATATCATTTTAATTGTTTTTGCCAAGCAGTTTTTAAATAACTTGCATATAATGGCTGTGAAATGCACGTTTGCTTATATTTTAACATTAAAAAAGCAAAACATCCGTTTTGCCTTTGAATTTTATTTT
>JBAYPP010000128.1:0-2565 GCA_041677585.1 Acholeplasmataceae bacterium | reverse complement strand
GAGCAGTAAATTTAAAGAATAATCATAAGGAGATTGATCATCTAAATGTTTTTCCTGTCCCAGATGGTGACACTGGAACTAACATGCAAATGACAATGATGGCAGGAGTTAAAGAAGTAAACAATTTAGAATCGCATTCAATTATAGATGTATCGAAAATTTTATCAAGAGGATTACTAATGGGAGCTAGAGGCAATTCAGGTGTTATTTTGTCTCAGTTTTTTCGTGGTATCTACAGTGAAATTTCAAAAATTGATGATGTTTCAGCAACCGTCGCCGAATTTATTCAAGCATTAGTCGGTGGATATCAAATGGCATATCGTGCCGTAATGGATCCGGTTGAAGGAACCATTTTGACTGTTGTACGCGAATCAGCTGAAAAAGTACTTCGTGAACAGTCTCACCTAAACAGCGTTGAAGAAGTTCTAAAAACATATCTAGAACAAGCAAAAGAAACATTGATCAAAACACCAGATTTATTACCAGTATTAAAAGAGGCCGGTGTTGTCGATAGTGGAGGCGCAGGGTTTATTAAGATTATTGAAGGAATGATTATGGCACTTGAAGGCAATATGCTTAGTGAAGCAGAAGCTAACGGTCCTGTTCATCAAGCAAATGAATACATTGGTGCACACAATTTAGGTGATTTTGATATCAAATACGGATATTGTACAGAATTTATTGTGAAATTACACCAACCTGAAAAATTTAAGGAAGAATATATGAAAAATCCATTAGGTCAAATGGGTGATTCATTAGTTGTTGTAACAGATGACGATTTATTAAAAATCCATGTTCATACGAATCAACCTGGGGTCGCATTGACTCTCGCTCAAAAATATGGTGACCTTCAGACAATTAAGATTGAAAACATGCGGTCACAACATAGTACAATTATGGGTGACATGCATTCAGAACCCACTGTAGCCGTAAAACCAACTAAAAAGAGCAAATTTGGCTTGATTGCAGTCGCTTCCGGTGAAGGTATTCATGAAGCATTCAAAGAATTGGGTGTTGACTTAATTATTGATGGCGGTCAAACAATGAACCCATCAACCGAAGCATTTGTTAAAGCGGTTGAATCGTTGAACTGTGAAAATGTAATTATTTTACCCAATAATAAAAATATCATTTTATCAGCGGAACAAACAATGGATTTATTACCTGATCGCACAATACGCGTCCTTAAGACAAAGAGTATTGCGCAAGGTTATTCTTCGTTAATGGTTTTTGATCCAACCCAAGAAATTGATGATAACATTGAAGAAATGATGAGTGTTGTCGAAAACATGGTTTATGGTGAAGTTACATATGCAGTTAGAAATACTGAGTTGAATGGCGTTCAAATTAAGGAAGGCGACTATATCGGTATTGCAGGCGGAAGTATTATCGCCTCAACAGCAAGTAGAACCGAAACCACAAAAAAACTATTGGACAAGCTTGTGGATGAAAAGCGCGAAATTATTACTATTTTCCATGGTAATGATGCTGATGAAGAAGAGTTAGCAACAGTTATTGCGCATGCTAAGAAGTTAAATCCGGATATTGAAGTTGAAGCAGTTGAAGGAAAACAAGATATTTACACTTATATTATTGCAGTTGAATAAAGACAAAGAAATGATCAGACCTCTTTTGAGGTCTTTTTTGTTTTATTGTTGCAAGTTTTGTTACAATTTGATATTATAGGATTGTTGCTCGGGTGGTGGAATGGTAGACACGCTACTTTGAGGGGGTAGTGGGAGCAATCCCGTGTGAGTTCAAATCTCATTCCGAGCACCATTGAAATCTTTAATTAAGGCGATAAACGGCCTTATTATGCGATAAAACGCAAGAATTAGCACCTGAAAACGATGTTTTTTCTTTATCAAAATTGAATTTCAAAATGAGGCTCAAGGTGGCGTCTTTTTCCGAAAAATAAGCATGATGGGAGTGCGAACACTTCATATGGTAGAAGATGTGCCATTAGCACGAACCCCTCTAAAAAAAATCAGTTAAGAAACATATTTCATGAAAGTTACTCTTGATATATTCAACTTTCTTGATGCTTCAGTGCATGTAATCAGTTTTTGTTTAAACAGGTTAGCAACTTCACTAAAATCATCAGGCAACACAATTTTTGGGCGTCCCATGTGGACTCCCTTTTCTTTTGCAATGCGAATACCCTCAGCTTGTCTCTGTCTAATGTTTTCTCTTTCCGTTTCAGCAACAAATGATAGTATCTGTAAGACTTAGATTCATTGATATGATGTTCTAATAAGTGATTGATGAAACCGAGAGCTGGACGCCAAGACTAAGATCAAAAACAGCAATTAGAACAACAAGTACAAAGCATTTTGTTGATCCAGCCATCGCAACAGCCATTTTAGATGCAAGCCCCAACGACCTTATGAATGATTTAAATACTTTTGGATTACTTTTTGAAAACCTAGTTTTGAGAGATTTGAAAATATATGCACAGACATTAAATGGTTATGTCTATAACTATCGTGACAAATCAGGATTAAAAGCAGATGCAGTAGTTCATTTGAATGATGGCAAATGGGGATTAATCGAAGTCAAACTTGG
>JBAYPP010000127.1:0-2607 GCA_041677585.1 Acholeplasmataceae bacterium | reverse complement strand
TCCATCTTCACAAAAGGGGTTTGGCTTTTAAATTTGCTTTATTCCTGGGATGGAACGGGAATTTCACAAGCCACTTCAACATCATGCTCACGAGCTTCTCCCGCTTTAAAGAGTGATCTTCTAAATAATAATGGTGCGAAAAACTCAAACAGTAAGACGCTTGTTAAAACAACTGCCAAAATGAATTGTCCTTCTTGTGTGCTTGATCCAGCAATTCTTGTCGCAACAAACATTGCTAAAATAATTTCAAATCCACCTTGTGTAAGTGTTGCGGTTGGTAAATTCTTTTGCACTGCTTCTGGTGCTTTTGTGATTCTAGTTGATAACCACGCACCTAAGAATTTTCCGCCAGCATGAGATACTACATATAGTAACGCAAATAAACCATAAGTAAACAAGTTCATAACTGAAAGTTCTGCTCCGGCGATTACGAAAAAGCCGGTAATCAATGGCGGAATAAACTGCTCAATAACTTTTGTTTCATATTTATAATCTTCTTTGTCAAGTGAATTTGTAAAAATAAAACCAACTAAAATCATCGTAATAAATGGTGATGCACCAATAAATTGTGCAAGAATGGTTGTCAAAATAACAAAACCAACTGTAACGATCAAATATGTCTCATGCTTTTCTTCATCACAGTATAAGCATAAATATTTTTTATTTAACCATGACAATAGCAAACCAACTATAGCACCTAGACCAATTGAGAAACCAATTTCTTTAAGTGGCGCAATAAAGTCGCTTAAGACAACCGCTTCGTTGTTTTTTAACGCTATGGCAAAAACAGCTGTAATTAAGAAAACAACAATTCCGGTAATATTATCAACGGCCAACAATGGAAAGACTGTATTTGTTAAAGGTCCTTTCGAACGATATTTTTTGGTTAGTTCAATCACCGGTACTGCAGCTGTTGCAATACTTAAGCCTGCAATCAATAACGCAAGCCATAACTCGATTCCTGCTACTGTGAATAATAGCACTGTTAAGCCATATACAAGGATCGCTTGAATTAAGACTGTAACTAAAACAACCTTAACATGTTTCTTAACAACAGGGATGAACAACTTGCTTCCAAGGATAAAAGAAACAAATCCTAATGCAATAATTGTCAGTGGTTGAAGCGATAAAACAATTTGATGAAAATCAATGCTATCTTCAAACCCAGGTATCCATGCGGGAAGAAGCGTGATGAACAATAGGTTCAATAAAACCCCTGCAATGATAAAACCAGTAATCTCAGGTAGCTTTAACTTTTCTGCCAATTTACCAAAGATATAAGCAATTAAAATCATTCCAGCTAAAAATAGTAATGCTGTGTAGCCTCCATTACCCGTCGTCATAAATATCATTTCTATCTTTCTCCTTTATTTAGTAAGCTCTAGCAAACCAAACCGTTTGTATTGCCTTTTTATTTGTAACAGGACAAACATCAGTGATTAAAGTTTGATCAAATGGTAGTACTCTTGCTGTTGCAGTTGTATCTTGTTTGATCAATTTTTCTGCTTCTTCTCCACTAATGCTCATTGCAACATATCCGCCTTTTCTAACATACTCTTTGAATTCGGAATATGTTTTGGCGTAATATGTATTCTTAGTAACATGATCTAATGCTTTCTGATACATTTGATCATGCATTGATTTCAATATAACCGGCAATTTCTCTGCTAACTCAGACAATGAGACAGCCTGCTTATTTCGATCGTATCTTGTAACCAAGGTGACTTGATTTTGAACTAAATCGCGTGGACCAATTTCGATTCGAACTGGCACACCCTTCATTTCATATTCACTAAATTTCCAACCAGGAGACTTATCTGAATCATCAACTTTTACTCTAAGACCCATATCAGTCAATTGTCTGAAAATATTGTTAGTTGCTTCTTTTACTTCATCTTTTTGCTTTTGAATTGGAATTAAAATTACTTGTGTTGGTGCAACATAAGGTGGCAATACTAAACCTTCATCATCACCATGAACCATAATTACAGCCCCAATCAGACGTGTTGAAACACCCCAAGATGTCTGATGAACATATTCTTGTTCATTGTTTTCATTTTGGAATTTTATATCAAACGCTTTTGCGAATTCTTGACCAAAGTAATGTGTTGTTCCTGATTGCAATGCCTGACCATCAGCCATTAATGCCTCAATACTATATGTTTCAATTGCACCAGCAAACTTTTCAAGTTCCGTTTTCTTGCCAGTAACAAACGGGATTGCCAATAGTTCTTCGCCTAATCTACGATAGATTTCCAAAATATCAAGTGTTTCTTTTCTTGCCTCTTGCTCTGTTGCATGTGCAGTATGTCCTTCTTGCCATAAAAACTCTTTCCCACGTAAGAACGGTCTCGTTGTTTTTTCCCAACGAACAACACTACACCATTGATTATACAACTTTGGCAAGTCACGGTATGAATTGATTATCTTTTGGTAATGTGTGCAAAATAAAACTTCAGAAGTTGGACGAATGATTAATCGCTCTGCTAAATTTTCCAATCCTGTTGTTGTTACCATGGCAGTTTCTGGAGCGAATCCTTCAACATGATCTTTTTCCTTTTGAAACAAAGACTCTGGGATCAATAAAGGCATATAGACATTTTCATG
>JBAYPP010000126.1:0-2616 GCA_041677585.1 Acholeplasmataceae bacterium | reverse complement strand
GGTTTAATCCCAACTTTCTTTGGAGTTTCAGATCGATCACTTCCAAGAATTGGCGCACAGTTTCAAGGCACTTTTTTGAATTATCCGGTTAAGGTGATTCAATGGTTATTTGGTTTATTAAACTATAACATCTTGTATCATCAGGCGGTTTCATTCTTCATCTCCCTTGTACTTATCTTATTGATTGTCTTGGCATTAAGATATACAAAATGGGGCCTTGGAGTTCGTGCTACAGCATCAAATGAGCACGTAAGTAGTATGCTGGGTGTTAACACCAGAGTTATTACGGCAATGAGTTGGGCAATCGCAGGTGGATTAGCTGCTGTATCAGCAATTTTGATTTCATCGAGCAGGGGAACATTTGGAAATGTAACAACATACTTTATGATTCCAACGCAAATTCAGGCTTTCTTTGCGGCCATACTTGGAGGATTTTCAACCTTTTATGGGCCAATTGTCGGAATTGTTATTTTCTCAATCTTAAATAGCATCTTAGGTGTTTACTTAAATCCTTGGGGAACAACAATTCTATACTTGATTATCTTATTAGTTGTCTTGTTTAAGCCGCTTGGTTTATTTGGCAAGAAAATAGCGAAGAAGGTGTAAAGATGAAAGATAAACTATTGAAAAAGTTCCATGAACTTCGAAAACATCCATTTTCTGTTTTCATCTTATTTGGTTTTGTTTCATTATTGATACCTTTGTTTGCTCCGGTTATCGGCGTAACGATCGTCGATGCACTGGCTAAAACATTAATTTATTATGTTGTAGCACTTGGATTTTCACTCTTGATTGGGTATGCAGGACTGGCATCGCTTGGTACAGCAGCTTTTGTCGGTATCGGAACATTTTCCCTTTATACGGGAATGCAAGTCTTTAATTTACCGTTTATTGTTTCAATTGCACTAGCAATTGCGATTGCAATCGTTGTTGGATCAATCTTTGGTTTTGTTTCCTTAAGAATTGAAGGCATGTATTTGGCAATCGTAACATTGGGATTGTCGGAAATTGCAGTTGAGCTTTTTAAAAACTTCCCCCGTTTCACTGGTGGAGTGTCTGGACAAACATTTGTTGGTATTTCACTTTTTGGGTTAAGGTTAAGCAATACAGCCGTTTGGATTTTAATTATTGCCTTTGTTGTTTTGGCAATGATCCTAACCTACAATTTGATCAATAGTCCAACCGGAAGAGCAATGCTAGCAATTAAAAACAGTGAGTCTGCCGCTCAAGCGATGGGAATCAGTGTGATTAAATACCGCTTAACAGCATTTGTTGTCTCAACTGTTTATGCAGTCATCGGTGGTGTTCTCTACATGAGTTATGTTAAATTTTCGATCGGTACTCATTGGAGTCTTGCAATCTCATTGAACATCTTGGCGGCCGTTGTTGTTGGAGGCTCAAAATCAATTTGGGGCGTATTGATTGGAACATTTATTATCTTTGGACTCGATCTGGCTGTCTTTAAATCAATTCCGTTTTTAATGCAAAGCCAATATGCAAATGTGTCGTTCATTATTAGTGGTATCTTGATTATTGTGGTGATGATGTATTTTCCCAATGGAATTATTGGTTTAATTAACAAATTGATTTACAAAATCAAAGCAAAAAGATTAGCAAAAAACAGCAAGGTGGAGGTATAAGTCATGAACATTTTTAAAAAATGTAAGCAAACCTTGTATGTCCGTAATTTTGCAAAATTGAAGCGAAAGCAATTTTATTATCAGGAAATCGGCAATGAAAGAAAGTTAAACTTAGTCAACGATAAGCTTGAAAAAATGAGTTCAGAAATGGTTCTGCTTGAGCAAAACAAAGAACTTGAAAGAGCAAATCGCATTGAGGAAATTAAGTTAAAGTTGAATGAAGATCTAAAGGATGATGTAAAAGAGAGATTTGAACTTGAATTAAAGGTCGAAGAGGATCGTCAACGGTTCATGAAGGATGATAATGCACATCTAATGTTAACAAATCTTTCAATGCAATTCGGTGGTTTGAAGGCAGTCAATCGGTTGAGTTTCACCGTTAAAAAAGGCGAAATATTTGGCTTAATCGGACCAAATGGTGCTGGTAAAACAACAGTCTTCAATTGTATTACTCAGTTTTATAAACCAACGGAAGGTGGTTTGTACTATCGCGACCGCTTACACAAGAATCATGCTTTAATCGATTATCAAACGCATGACGTGATTGACTTAGGTATTGTTAGAACGTTTCAAAACGTTGAGCTGGTTTGGGAATTGTCAGTCTTGGATAACTTGCTTGTTGGAGCGCACTCAATTTACAGCTCGGGATTTTTCACACAATTGCTTCACTTGCCACGGTTGAAGAAAGAAGAAGAAATAATCAAAAAGAAAGCGATTGAAGTTTTGACAAAGCTAAAGATTCTGCAATATAAGGATGTTAGTCCCTGGGGTCTGCCATATGGCATATTGAAGAGAATTGAGTTGGCAAGAACTTTGATGACCAATCCGAGCCTAATCATTTTAGACGAACCAGCGGCAGGATTGAACGAAACTGAAACAAAAGAATTAGCAAAACTTATTATTGAAATAAGGAATGAATTTGATTTGACAATTTTCCTAGTCGAGCATGACATGGGTTTAGTAATGGATATCTGTG
>JBAYPP010000125.1:0-2751 GCA_041677585.1 Acholeplasmataceae bacterium | reverse complement strand
TCGGGCAAATTGTTCGTTAAACGATTGGGAAGTGCCCGGAACTACCCCCGAAGGACTGCCGCTTCCTTGTTCTAACGATTTTTTCAGTGCCTCCATCTGTCTATTTAACTGTTGTTGCAGTTCGCGTGCGGTCTTAGCCTTGCTTTTCTTATTCCCTCCGGGATTACTGCAAGAGGAAGAGTTTTTGCCCCGTTTTTTACATTTGCTACAATTGGATTGATTTTGTTGCTGTTTTTGTTTTACCTCTTTTAACGATTCCGCCAACATAAGTGCCAAGTTATTCATCGAGGTAAGTCCAAATTGCTGACTTGAAGTGGCTTGTGGCAACCTTCGCTCAATTAAATGTTCTTTTGTCTGTTCCAAATAGTTGTCAATTTTGCCAACTTCTTTTTGAATAAAAGGTTTTACCGCGGTTTGTCGGCGAGCCAATGCATTTAGAGAATCTCGAATCATCAACATATTATCTTGAATCGTATGTTGTTTACGAATGGCTTCTGCAAGTCCCGAAGAACGTACCTGCATTTTTTTAATATCCTGCATATTACGCTCCTGTTCAAAAGAAATTTGTACCAAATTATCTAAAATTTGACGCAATGTTTCAATATCTTCTTCCAAATCTTCGGCTTCATTTTCCAACATATCCATTTCCATTTGATAGGAAAGTTCCTCCATTTTCTCCCCCGCACTTTTTTGTTTATCAGACGCTTTATTCCGATTATTCTTATCTAATGCTTCATTCCCGCTCTTAATATCATCTTCAATTTGTTGTTGCAACTCCGAGTGGTCTTTCATCTTATTCGGCTCTTCCAACTCTTTATTTAATTGTTGTAACTCTTTATAATCTTCTTTTAATTGCTGAAATTTCTCTTCAATATTTTTCTGTTTCTGAAGTAAATCATCTTTATTTACATTTTTATTTTTAGATTCTTCAGCTAATTTCTTTTCCTCATCAGCCAATTTACGCGTCTCTTCAATAATATCATTATATTTTTTCTCAAACTCTAATTGTTTAAAAAGTTGCAATTGTTCATCTAAACTTTTATTTATCTCTTCGGCACTCAATTTCATCTTTTCCGCCGCATCTTTCATTTTATCTTTATCAAATTCTTGAAGTAAATTCTGCATTTTTTCATACATATCTTTCAATTCTTGATTAAGAATATCATCAAATCTCTTTTGTAATTCTTGTTGTTTTTGAATAATTTCTGGACTTAATTCTTTATACATCTCTTCGATGCTTTGTTGTTCTTTCTGTTTATCCATCAATGATTCAATCTGTTTTTGGAGTTCTTTGTATTCTTCCATCAACGTCTCCATCTTCTGTTTATCTTGCCACGTAGGATTTTGTTTTTGCATCAGTTGTCGTGCCAATTTCTCAAAATCTTTGCTTATTTGTTGTGATTCTTTGAGCAATTGCTCCAATTCTCCTTTATGTTCCTTATTTCCTTGACTTATCTCTTTGTCAATCTCGTCCATCGTCTTCATGCGAAAAGAGAAGGCTTGCGTTTTACTCATCTTTCGCCCATTAATCCCATCATTGTCGCGAACTTCAAAATGATATTCAATATGATATCCCGGATCAAGTCCTAAACTTCCTGCATCAAAAAAGTAGTAAAAATCTTGAATTGTATTATTCGGTTGAATATCAATATTTAAAAAATTATCTTTTTCTAATAAATGATTTTCTGCATTAAATTTTGAATAGACAAACCGTAAATTGCTAAAACCGTAATCATCTTTTATATTTCCTTTAAAATAAATTCGATCCATAAAAATAGAATCTCGCTGACTTTCTACATAAATTTCAGGATATTGGTCGGGAATAACCGAAATGAGATGCTTCAACGTATCTATATTTGTATAATGACGATTCGTATTGACCACCGCATAATCGAACGAAGTTTTCGCAAGTATCGAAAATTTATAGATATCACTTGCTGAAAACAGCATTTTATGCACATTTTCAGTGATAAAATGCAAACTATCTGTGTTTTTTGTATAAAAAGACCACGTAACAAGCGTACCCTCAGGAATGGTTACATCTCCCCGATTATCAATTATCTCATTATTTTTATTGAGATACGATGGAAATTGCAGATGAATACTAAAACTAATCGTCATCGGCTTCGGAAGAACCGAAATGGTATAGGGTTTTGACGTAAACTCTTCGGTAACCAAATTGAAAATAGTCGTGCGTTGGATATTATTAAATGTATAAGAAAATTCAGACGTACTATTTTTTGTAAACCTAAATTTCTTATTTTGCATGGTAATATACAACTCATCGGGGATTTCTTGACCAATTACTTTGACTTTTAGTTCAAATTTTTCATTTTGAAAAGTAGTCAACGATTCGTTCATAATTTCAAAATGATACGGGGCGGGGCGTTCAAAAAATTGTCGGTGATTGACAATTCTCGCAGTGGAGTCGGTAAAAATCTCACTTTTCACCGAAAACAACAAAATGAATAGTAAAATCGGAATAGATGCCCATTTTACATAGCGTATATTTTTTTTAAACGGACTGGCTTGAATAAAATGGAAGGGTTTTATTTTTTCAATTTTCGTATCAATCGCCGCAATAATTAACTCATAACTTTTTAAATTATTTTCGGATAATAAATCTTCTAATTGCAAGATGTTGAGTAGTTTATCGTCAATTTCGGCGAAGTGTTTTCCGACAATTTTAGCGATTTGTTCTTTCGTAATCTGTTTTCCCAATCCCATAATTTTAAACCAAGGAATAAGAAT
>JBAYPP010000124.1:0-2778 GCA_041677585.1 Acholeplasmataceae bacterium | reverse complement strand
GAAAGTATGGATTCCATGGAACATCTCATAAATTTATTACACAACGTTTTGCCGAGATAGAAAACAAGAAAATTGAGGATGTTAATATTGTCATCGCTCACATTGGGAATGGCGCATCAATTTGTGCA
This sequence comes from Acholeplasmataceae bacterium, assembly GCA_041677585.1. Lineage (GTDB taxonomy): Bacteria > Bacillota_I > Bacilli_A > Acholeplasmatales > Acholeplasmataceae > JBAYPP01. Next base: position 2,650 of record JBAYPP010000124.1, on the reverse strand, counting down.
GTAAAAAATGGCCAATCAATTGATACATCGATGGGATTTACACCATTAGAGGGAATTCCAATGGGAACGAGATCAGGTAATATTGATCCAGCAGTGGTTGAATATATGGCTAAAATTAAAAATAAACCTGTAAAAGAAATTATCAATCAGTTGAATAAATTATCAGGGTATTTGGGTGTTTCAAACTTATCATCAGATTCACGTGATTTGGTTTCAGCATCTGCTAAAGGAGACCATCAGGCCAAGTTAGCAATTGATGTTCAAGCCAAAAGAATTGCTGATTATATTTCTTCGTATCATAATTATATTGGCGGAGCAGAGGCAATCATTTTCACTGCTGGGATTGGTGAAAATGCTAAGGAAACTCGCAAAAATATTTCTGATAGATTAAAAACATTTGGTGTAGAAATTGATGATGAACGAAATGATTGTCGTGGAGTCGAGCGTCTTATATCTAAAGATAGCTCAGCCATTAAATTATATGTCATTCCAACCAACGAAGAAGTGATGATTGCTAGAGACACTCTGTCGCTACTATAATCACTGATATAAAACAAAGGGGCTGTAAGGAAATGAAGATTTTGTAATCTTCAGGGACTTTAGGGTCCCTTTTTCTTTTTACGTTAAGTAAAAATGTGGAAAACCACAAAAAAATGCGCATTTTAAGCGCACGAAAAAGAAAACCATATGATTTTAAAGTTTTCCTGTTGAAAACTAAGCGGTTACTCGATATGTTTTATTATGATATTTCGATAAATTATACCTTATAGCCAAAAGAATAAACTCAAATCTCACATTTTGAATACCTCGACGTCGAAAACGTCGAAATTTAAAGTCTTCTTTTAACACGCCAAACGTTCCTTCTACTTGAATAGAGCGTTGAATTCTTAACTCGATTCCTAGTTCAGATTCTAAATTCTCTCTGACTTTCTTTTGGTAGTTCCACAATTCTTCATTGATATTTATACGATTTTTATTAGAGGGGACTTCATAGACATCATGTCCTTTTTTACTGTGCCATAAAAATTGTAACTTTTCTCCGGTTGGATAATAATAGTTTCCTTCTTCATCTTTTTTGAAGTTTACTGGCCGATATGGATCTTCAATATATTTCTTGTCTTTTGTTTCTTTTCGATACATACTATATTTTTGATATAGTTCCATATCATTCATTAAGACATAACGATAATTCTTTAAACCACCGTATCCTGCGTCCGCTACTGGATACTTTGGATATTCTTTATATCTTTTTTGATATCCTTCTAAAAAAGGAATGAATGTTTGATAGTCGCTTCTATCTTGAAAGATATCAAGATGTAGGATATATTCATCGGCTACACCTATCTGTACGTTATATCCCGCTTTTAATTGTCCGTTTTTCATGTGATCTTCTTTCATACGCATAAATGTCGCATCTTTATCTGTCTTTGCGTATGAATTTCTGTTTGGCCCCATTGTTTTTAAATGTTCTTCATATTCTGCTAACTTTTGTGAATACTCTGTTATTTCTTCATAGTCTCGTTGTGTTTGTTCTTTGTGTTTTCCTTTTCCATAAACAAACTTTACCGCTTGTTTTTCTACTTCCTTTGCCACATAACTTTGAACTTCTGAAATGTCTTCTAATGTATAGCTTTCTTTAATCGGGAAAAAGATGCCTTCTAGTTCCAGCTGTTGATTCAACCGTTCGATGGCTTTTGTTATTTTCTTATAAAGCTTATCTTTAAACTTTTCAATAGACTTTTTCCATACAAATTTATATTTGTTCGCATTTGCTTCTATCTTTGTCCCGTCTATATACAGTTGATTTGTGTTTATTCCTTCTTTCTCAATCAAATATTGATTGATCTCATGAAAGATATCTTCGATTGTTCCTTTTAAATATTCTTCCATGAATCGCTTGATGGTGTCATGGCTTGGCTTTGTTTCATCTGTAATCCACATCAATCGAATATCATTTTGCGCTGCTTTTGCCATCCCTCTTAATGTCGTGATTTTTTCCATGTGACAAAACAATATTAATTTTAACATGTTAACTGGATTGTATCCTGTTCTTCCTATTGGACTTCTGGATACTAAGTATTTATCTAAGTTTATCCTCCGTAATACTTCGTCAAATGTTCTTGCTTCACTATCATATGGTATTAAAACTTCATAAGTTAGTGGTAATTTTAATTGTTTTGCATTATAATATTCTTGGTATAATGTTGTGCTTATCATACGTATATTATACCAAAAAACCACCCTGGCTTCTAGAGTGGTTTTTTTGTATTCATTTCAGGGCTTTATTTCATTACAGCCCCTTTGTTTTATTGTGTGATGCCAAATAATCTTTGTAATAGTTCTGTAAAGGTCTCATTGCTTGATTTAGAGTGAGCAATTTCTCTCGCTTCAATTGGACGTTTTGTAATGAAACCATCCACGTCAGCTTTAACTCCAATGGCAATGTCCTCTCTAGTATCAGCTGTCCAAGCATATACTTTTTTTCCAAAACGATGAATTCGATAAGTGATTTCAGGGTCTCTTTGAAGGATGGATATCCTTAATCCAAAATGATCAATATAGTCAAGTTCAAATAATGTATCTATTTGACCAAAGAATACAGATATCAATAGAACGGTTTCCAAGTTAGGGTTTAGTTCTTTGAACCTTT
>JBAYPP010000123.1:0-2813 GCA_041677585.1 Acholeplasmataceae bacterium | reverse complement strand
TTATTCGGAATTCTTACCTATGGCTGTACTAGTTGTGTTATTGCATTCCTAACGGTTATTGGAATTAGTTTTTCCGTTTTTGTATTGCCACTGGCTGGATTACCATACAAACTCATCTCGCTTTTACTAATCTTGATTGGTATGTGGTGGATCATTAGAGAAATAAAAAATGGCACCTGTAAAACTAAAAACACCAAAAGCATTTGACTTGCACAAAATATACCCCCAAGGGTATAATCAATGGTGGGAGTTGATAGTATGATCTGTAGTCCGGAAATTATAAATAGAATCAAAAGAACAAAGGGCCAAATGCAAGGAGTTATTAAAATGATGGAAGAGCAATCTTCTTGTCAGGATATCGTAGTTCAATTAAAGGCGATTAAAGCAAGTGTCGATAAGGTAATCGCAATCATGACAACAGATAACTTATTACAGACACTTGACCAACACAACACAGAAAATGAAGATGTCAAAAAAGCTGTGAGTTTAATCATCAAGGGCATCGCTTAAGGAGAGTATAATCTTGTTTCAATTAAATATCCAGAAAAACAGCAAAACAACTTTGTTTAATACAACTAAAATATGGGATTTACTAATAATAGGTGGTGGTCCTGCGGGACTTAATGCAGCACTATACGCCCAAAGAAAAGGGTTATTAGTGGGCTTGATTACCAAGGAGATTGGTGGACAGCTTCATAACACTACAAGTGTCGAAAACTATCTAGGCTTTGAGTATATTGAAGGTGCGTCATTATCACAGAGCTTTCATAAACATGTTAAATCTTTAGACATACCTATCTTAGTAGATCATCTTGTAACTAATCTAGAAAAAAATAAAGAAGAGATCTTCGAACTTACCTTAGATAACAATAAATCTCTTAAGGCGAAAACAGTCTTGTTTGCAACCGGCGCCAGCCCAAGAAAACTAGGCATTGAAGGAGAGGACACATTTGCAAGTAAAGGAGTATCTTACTGCACTACTTGTGATGCACCATTTTTTAAAGGAAAACACGTGATCGTTGCCGGTGGCGGAAACAGTGCTGCAGAAGCGGTCTTAGACTTATCAGTTTGGGCCAGCAAGATAACTGTCGTTCATCGCAGTCAATGGCGTGCCGATCAAATCTTGTTAGATAAACTTAACGAATTAGACCACGTAACTGTTCGCCTGAACACAAACTTAGTTTCGGTTGGTGGTAAAGAAAAAATGGAAAGTGTTATAATCTTTGATAAGATGACTCAAGAAAATGAGGCAATTAAAGCAGAGGGTTTGTTTGTTGAAATCGGTATTATACCAAATACTGGACTATTGGTTAACAAAATAACAATGAATCAACAAAAGGAAATCATTGTTGATGAAAGCTTAATGACATCAATGCCAGGATTATTTGCTGCAGGAGATGTCACAACCAATCGACACAAGCAAATCATTATAGCAGCAAGTGACGGTGCTAAAGCAGCATTATCAATTCAAACATATCTAAGAAACCAGACTAAAGGAGAAATCAAATAATGAATCAATTTTTAGATCAAAACGCTCAAACACAAATTAAGGATCTTTTCCAACAAATGGATAAACCAATCACCATTGTTCTTTTTACTAAAGAAGAACCATGTCTAACTTGTGTAGAAACAAAACAGTTACTAGAAGAAGTATCGGCATTAAGCGATAAAATTACGCTTGTCACAAAAGATTTATACGAAGATATAGAAGAAGCGACAAAATATGATATTACTTTAACGCCAAGCTTTGTCTTTTTGGATGAAAACCAAAATTATACAGGGGTTAAATTTAATGGAATACCAGCTGGACATGAAATCAATTCCTTAATCGGTGGCATTTTAGAGGTGTCAGTTATGAAATTCGACTTTAGTAAAGAAACAATTGATCAAATCAAGAAGATTGATAAACCAGTTAACATTAAGGTTTTTGTAACACTGAGTTGCCCACATTGCCCTGGAGCAGTTCAAAATGCCCACCGCCTGGCGATGATAAACAAAAATATCGTGGGGGAAATGATTGAAGCCCAAACATTTGGTGAATTATCACAAAAATATAATGTCTCAGGCGTTCCTAAGATTGTTATCAACGAAAAGTACGAATTATTAGGAAATCATCCAATCGAAGCTTTTTTAGCAGAAATCAACAAAATTTAATTTAAAAAAAGTAAAATTTTAATCAAATAGAACCATGTTGATACATGATTCTATTTTTTGTTATGCAAAATAATCCATAATTTTTCCAAAGTGAAATAATATCAATTTTTGAGTATCAAAATTGCTAAAAATGGGTTATAATATTATCATAGGACGCCGTAGGAGGGATATTAATGCTGAATGCCGGACAAAAGAGCCCATCTTTTGTATTAAAAGACGCATTTGGTAACAAACATAGCTTGGATCAGTATCTTGGTAAGAAAGTCATTTTATATTTTTATCCAAAGGATAATACACCAGGATGCACGACACAGGCATGTTCGTTTCGCAATGCCTACGATGAGTTCAGAAAAAAAGGTGTTGTTATACTTGGAGTTAGCCTAGATGATGAGGCAAGTCATAAAAAATTTATTGAAAAACACCAGCTGCCATTTACTCTATTAGCAGATGTCGACGCAGTTGTCCCAAAACAGTATGGTGTTTATACACAAAAACAAATGTATGGTCGAAAATACCTAGGCATTGAACGCACAACCTTTTTAATTGATGAGGTGGGAATCATCATGGAAATATATCCAAAAGCATCCCCTAGTAAAAATGTTAACGAAATACTAAACGTATTATAATTATAGGAGGGAAAAAATGATTAAAAAAGTTAT
>JBAYPP010000122.1:0-2878 GCA_041677585.1 Acholeplasmataceae bacterium | reverse complement strand
TGCATATTTAGTTGCTTTAACATGTCATCTAATGCCTCTGCTTGAGCGATTGTTCTTGGAAAACCATCCAACATGAAACCATTTGAATAAGTCTTTTGATTCAATACATCCCAAACAATATCATTGGTCATTTTATCAGGAACTAGATTACCTTGATCTAAGTATTTTTTTGCTTCTATCCCAATCATTGAACCTTTTTTTATTTCATCGCGATAAATATCGCCGGTTGAAATATGAGTCAATTTAAAATGGTCAAGAATTTTTTTTGCTTGGGTCCCCTTGCCTGCGCCGGGTTTACCCATAATTAATAAATTAATCATCAGATTATCTCATAAAGCCAGCGTATGCTTTTTCTTGAGTATCAGTTTCAATTTGTTTCGCTGTTTCAAGCGCAACACCGACGATAATCAATAATGATGTTCCTCCAATTTGAGCGTAACTATGTCCTAAAACCATTGATGTAATGATTGGTAAACTAGCTACAATAACTAAGTAAAAAGCACCGATAACCGTTACTCTAAACAATGTTTTTGTAATATGCGCTTCCGTTTCTTTTCCAGGTCTAACACCAGGTATATATGCATTTTGTTTATTTAAATTCTCTGCAATTTGTTCAGGTTTAATGAGAATAAATGAGTAGAAGAAAGTAAATATAAAGATTAACAATACATAGATAACAAAACCAATTGGTTGTGTGTAAGTAAATATTTGTGTAAACCAGTTGATTGTTCTTGATGTTTCAGCAGTTCCACCAGAGACATAACCAATCACCGTTAACGGTAATGATAATATAATTGATGCGAAAATAACTGGAATAACCCCTGCAGTATTTAACTTAATTGGAATATTTGAATCTGTTTGACCTTTAAACTTACTCGTTCCAGGTCTATTTGCATATTGAATCGGAATTTTTCTTTGTGCAATTTGCATATAAGTAACTCCAACCAACACAATAACAAACATCAACACACTAACTCCGAATAACAAATAACCTCCAAGGTTACCTTGAACTGACGAAGCTGCGCCAGCTAAAGCGTTGTTAGGGTCAGCGATATAATATTGTACTAATGAAACAATCGTTCCAGGGAAAGAAATAACAATCCCGGCAACGATTAACATTGAAGTTCCATTACCGATGCCTTTTAATGTTAACTGATCCGCTAACCAAATCATTAAAGCCGTCCCACCAGTTAAAACAACAGCGATATAGAAATAGATAATAAACCAAAGGTTTCTTCCGCCCAACGTTGCCCATGTTGAAGCTTCAGTGGTAAATAAACCAACATCTGCCCCGTCAAAAGCAAACGTCATCGCAACGGCTTGAACAAATGCAAGACCCATTGCTAGATAACGTGTAAATCTAGTGATTTTCTTCTTTCCTACTTCACCCTCTTCACTCCATTCTTTTAAGAATGGAACGATGTCCATTTGCAATAACTGAACGATGATTGATGCCGTAATGTAAGGGCTAATCCCTAGTGCAATGACTGAATAGTTTCTTAAGGCACCACCAGATATTGAGTTAGCAATACCCAAAAAGCCATTACCATCAAAAGCACTACCAAAGGCAGTTTTATCAACCAATGGTATGGTTACTTTTGTTAGTAAGTGAAAAATTAAAAAGACAAATAATGTAAAACCTATTTTTTTTAAGACTTCTTTGTTAGCGAAAATCTTTTTAATAGTTTCCATTATATCACCTCAATAGTTCCACCAGCTGCTTCAATAGCTTCTTTAGCAGAAGTTGAAAATTTGTGCGCTTTAACAGTTAGTTTAACTTCTAAATTGCCTCTACCTAAGATTTTAACTCCAGCTAATTCTTTTCTGATAACGCGATCAGCCAATAAGATCTCAGGTGTTACTTCTGTATTTTCTTCATATTGATTGAGGTCAGATAAATTGACTACAGCAAATTCCTTTCTGAAAGGATTCTTAAATCCTTTTTTAGGAAGACGTTTGAATAAAGGTGTTTGTCCACCCTCGAATCCAAGTCTTGTACCGCCACCTGAACGTGAGTTTTGTCCTTTTTGTCCACGACCACTTGTTTTACCTAAACCACTACTTGAACCGCGACCCACTCTTTTTTTGTAATGAGTAGCGCCTTCATTTGGTTTTAATTCGTGTAATTTCATACCAACACCTCCTATTTAGTAACTTCTTCGACTTTTACTAAATGGTTGATTGTATTAATCATACCCTTGATCATTTCATTGTCTTCAACAACAACTGATGAATTTCTCTTAGTAAGTCCTAAAGCTTTAACTGTTTTGACTTGATTAGGTTTTTTACCTGATATACTCTTAACTAAAGTCACTTTTAAATTTGCCATTAGTGTAATACCTCCCCAACAGTTAATCCTCTCATCTCAGCAACCTCTTCAACAGTTCTTAACTGTTTCAAAGCTTCTACAGTTGCACTAACGATATTAACCGGTGCGTCAGACCCTAATGATTTAGACAATACATCCTTAATACCTGCAAGTTCTAATACCGCACGTACACCGCCACCGGCGATAACTCCAGTACCTTCAACAGCTGGTCTTAAGAATACTTTACCTGCACCAAATTTTCCAGTGATTGTATGAGGAATGGTTGTCCCATTCATTGGAACATCAATGATATTTTTCTTAGCAGCTTCAATTGCTTTTTTAATAGCATCTGGAACTTCACTAGCTTTACCAATACCAAATCCAACTTTACCGTTTTGATCTCCAACAACGACTAAAGCAGAAAATTTAAAACGTCTACCACCTTTAACTACTTTGGTTACACGTCCAATATTAACTACTCTTTCTTCATAAAGTTTCGGCTCTTTTTTAGAACGAGGTTTTCTTCCTCTTTTGTTATTCTTATTTTCCATTTAGATTACCTCCTTCATT
>JBAYPP010000121.1:0-2927 GCA_041677585.1 Acholeplasmataceae bacterium | reverse complement strand
ATCGAGAAGACAAGATATACTATCGAGATACCAAGCTATTGGCGATAAAAAGAGTGCTTGAAGGTAATGAATCAATCAGAAGTGTCGCGCTTGATTTTGGATTAACAGATCCGACCATTTTACTTTCACGTCAAGTGGGTGTTCCAAAGCTAGTTGTATTTTTGAACAAGGCTGATATGGTTGATGACGAAGAACTATAAAAATAAAGGTGAAGCAGGCGTACAAGATACATATCCAAGAAAGAATTATGTATTAAAGGATGAGCGTGCAAGAAACATAGTAGACAAGAAATTAAAAGAAGAAAACGACTATAGTGAATGGGTATTTGTTGGATGGTCTCCAAGCATTGGTCCGGCAACAAGTGATCAGACATATATAGCTGTTTTTGAGTTAATCATCGAAAAATACGACATTACATGGAAAGACGCTGATGGCACCATCTTAGCGACTGTAAAAGTAGAACACGGAACTATACCATCATATGTGCTTCCAAAAGATAATCAACAATGGCGCTATATAGGATGGGATAAAGAAGTTGTGGACGTTACTTCGAATACGACTTATCAAGCAATTAGAGAACTGCAAAAATACACGCTAACATTTAACTCAAATGGTGGATCTTCAGTTTCCAAAATTACACAAGACTATGACTCAACAGTTGTAGAACCTACTAACCCATCTAAAGAAGGACAGGTATTTATAGGTTGGTATAGTGATGCAGATTTAACTCAGGAAGTTTCATGGCCGCTTATTCTCAAAGAAAACATAACACTATATGCTGTGTGGAACGAAAGAGTACCTTATCTAGGTTACTTACAGGCATTATTGGGCGGCTATCAGTTAAATCCATATTCTTTTATACCCAACGCTATGAAACCAGCCGCTAATTTAGTAAATATAGATGTTATTAATCATGACTATTCAAATGTAGTTCAAATAAATCAAATTGCTTATGGCGGTCATGGTGAGCAATGGAACATGGTATTAGCAAATATGAATCAATCCCAAGTATTCTTCAATATGCTATCGATTGTTGAGCTGTTATCGGAAACCAGCGCTGTTGCTTTTAACAATCACTTAGACTCTAATCCAAGCGACTCAGCTAACTACGATTTTTATGATGGCATTTATCATGTAACAATTAAGTTTGAAAACAATATCATTTATTTCGTTATTGATTACACTGGAAACATAGCCTTGATTGGCGAAGTGCAGATTCAAATTGCTTTATCCCACAATATTGAAACATTAGAAAAAGAGGGACGCATTCAACTTGGCGATACAAACGCCCTTAAATATTCATCAAGTGCTGATCATTATGAGTTTGGCATCAAATATGGCGGCATTAGAAGAGCCTATATTCACTTGACTAAAGATGGTGAAGGAAATGTTGAGGGCAAAATATTCGAGTATTTAGGCATCGATGAGTATTTTACACTGGGTTCATCAGCACAGTTTTATATCAACGAAGAATATGTTTCTGTGGTTGGCAATAAGGCAAGTGGCATGATTGGTTGGACCGGAACAATCAATGAACTATATCGTACCAATGAAGGCAAACTTATCGGCTATGAAGTTAGAGAGACACTTTTAATTACTTATAATACGTTATGGTTTAATTTAAATGATACATCAGGGATTACAAGCATCAGAAAAGAAGTTGCCCCTATTGAGAATGCTAACCCAGATTTGATTTATGTCAATGGTGCTCATGACGCATTTGTAACTGAAGCATTTGGTGGGATTACTCCGAAAATGCTATCAAGAAGATATGATATTGAATTTAGAACGCAATACGTTTATTTTATTGAAAACGATGAAGTAAGGGTTGCTGCTATTGAAGTGCCAATGTTGTTTGTTCAACAAGAAAGATTAGCAGAACTTGTTGCAGATGTTCAAAATAAAAACAACAATATTAGTTCATTTAGTTTAAATGTCCCAATAGCATATCAAAATAAAATCATGTCAGATTATTCTACACTAATTGATGTTTTTATTGTTCAAAAAGAAGAACATACATACCAAACAATTCTTGATTATATAGGTGAAGCTTATTAGTAAATGACAGCAAGTCGTTTACGAATTAATAAATGTGGGTTTTAAGCAAATTAAGTCAACGGCTAGTATGGCTGACCATACTAAACAGATTCCAATCTATAACATATTATCTTTAATCAATATTAATATAGTTTCAGGCAAGTCAAAAAGACTAAAAAGTTCAATCAGACTGTGTTGTATACACTATAAAATGAAGCTATCACGCATATATTTATTTTTACTTTATGATCATAAGGGGCACTTTTGCCTCTTTTTCCTATGGAAAAGCTGCCAGTTACCAAAAAAAAGCATTAAATTGGTTGACTGATTTTCAAAACTAATATATAATGTATAGTAGTAAACAATTAACAGGAGAAACGTATGGAGTTAATTCTATCATCAACCATTATCATATTAGGTATAATCTTGTTGTCAATGGATTTTAGGACATCAAGAAAAATACTGCTTGTGATGGCTATATCTCTTTTGCTCTATAAATCAATTGAGTATACAATTTATGGTCTAAATCTTCAAACTTCAAAGATACCGATAGAGTATTCTACTTTAACATACTTTCTATTTTCGATACAAGTAATTTTCAATATAAAACCTTTAAAATTGATTGTTACTTTTATGGCGTTTATTTCTGGACTGGGTTATCTGCTTGTCTTCATGTTTTTAGGTCAGCAATACATAATAGAACTGGGATTATTTACGACGATCATGGCTTTTATCAATCATTCGATATGCTTTTTAGGTAGCTTGATTTTGATGAAAAGTGAGCAGTTTCAGTCCGCGGATAAAAAGAAAATATTACTATTCACTACGATATATGTAATTTATGTAATCATAGCTAGCAAACTTATTGAATATACACAATCATATATATT
>JBAYPP010000120.1:0-2988 GCA_041677585.1 Acholeplasmataceae bacterium | reverse complement strand
CGCCACCTCATGTTATCTTCTAACATTATACTATAAACTTTGTATTAAAGAAAGGCAAAAGGATGAAAAAAGAAGTAAAAATCATCTTTCATATTGATTTAAATGCATTTTATGCAAGTTGCGCAATGATTAAAGAACCTTATCTAAAAGATAAGATTTTTGTTGTTGGTGGTAGTGGTGCTATGAAAAGGGGTGTAATTTCAACTGCATCCTATGCAGCACGTAAAAAGGGAATCAGAAGTGCAATGTCTGTAAGAGAAGCAATGGATCTGTATCCGAAAGTTGTTGTTGTCCCAACAGACTTTAAGTTATACAGAAAATACTCAAATCTGTTCTTTGAAACATTAAAAAAATACAGCTCACTAGTCTTAATGGGCTCAATTGATGAAGCCTATGCTGATATGACTGAAACTGCTAAAAGAGTTCATCCCGTCAAACTAGCGGAATTAATTCAAAAAGAGTTGTTAGATAAGCACCAACTACCTTGTTCAATTGGGATAGCACCAACACTATTTTTGGCGAAAATGGCATCTGATTTAATGAAACCATTGGGTATAACGGTTTTAAGAAAAAAAGATATTGTTACAAAGTTGTTTCCATTACCAATAAAGGATATGTATGGAGTAGGAAAAAAGACTTATCCAAGACTAGAACAAATTGGTGTTAAAACGATTGGGGATTTAGCACGTAAAAATTTAGAAGAAAACATTTTAACAGTAATGTCAAAGCAAAACCACCAAGCGTTGATTGATCATATAATGGGAAGAAGCAGTGACGTCGTCGATCCCAAGCTTCATGCGATTCCCAAATCAATTAGTAATGAGACCACCTTGAATTACGACATCGATGAAGATTCGATTTTATTGTCTATTTTAACCGAATTATTAAAAGAAACACACCAGCGTTTAGTAAAGGAAGAATTGGTTGCGAAAACCATTGGAATTAGATTGAAAGATAGTAATTTCAAGACAATAACTAGAAGTATAACAATTCCTTACTACACAGATAATTATGATGAGGTTTATGAAATTGTTGAGCAATTGTTTTATGAAAACTACAATCAGGAGCCAACTAGATTAATTGGTGTTTCATTAGCGCAAATCATGTTAAAAAAAGATTTAAAAGAAGACTATAACCTATTTACCTATCAGGAATTGACAAAAAGAGAAGAAAAAATGTATCAAAAAAAATAGACATCACAAGATGTCTATGGGAGTTAATTTGGATTTTGTATCCCAAGTGTTGGGATCGTTTTGCTTATATTGTCTTAAAAAGGCAATGACTTCTTCAGTAACAGTAGTTGGTGTTGATGCTCCACTTGTTACACTAACTGAATCAATGTTTTTTAGCCAGTCTAAATTGATATCCTCAATTCCTCCGATTAAATGGGAGTTAATTGATTGCAAAGCACCAACCGCTACAAGTTTATTTGAGTTGCTGCTTTTTTTATCGCCAATAACAAGCATTAAATCGACTTTTTCCTGCTTGATCACAGCGGTTTGCCGTAAGGTTGTTGCTTGACAGATTTCATTATCAAATACATATTCAAAACGATTACTTAAAGCTTTTAAAATTGGATTAATGTCATACATGCTCAAGGTTGTTTGATTTGTTACAAACAACTTTTTTTCGTTTAGACTGTTAGGTAAATCTTCTACGTCCTGTGTGTTTTTAAGAAAGATAATCGAAGGATCAATGTCAAGTATAGCTTCTGGTTCAGGGTGATTGTTATGGCCTATGTAAAGAATTTTATAACCTTCTGCAAGCTTCTGTTTAATCGCTTTATGAACGGTTAAAACATCACGGCAAGTAGCATTCAATGTTGTTAGTTTTTTCTTTTTTGCTGCAGCAATCACATTGTCACTAACTCCATGGGCAGTGAAGATTACAGTACCTTCTTTAATATCGTTTAACATTTCAAGTCTTGTTTTATCTTTTTGATTTAAACTAATGACACTATATGCTTGAAAAGCTTCGGTTATTTTTTGATTATGAACGATTTGACCAAGCACATAAATTGGTCTAGGATAGTTGGAATCCTTTACCACTTTTTTCACAATTGCCAAGGCGTTTAAAACACCATGACAGTATCCTCTTGGTCTTAAATCAATTACTTTCATAAACTCACCATCTTTATTATACTAAAAAAAGCAGATAAAAAAATGGATTTTGATTTTATGGTATAATATTTCATGGTGATAACATGTATATCAAAGAAAAAATTAAACAACTAAATTTCAACAAAATCACACCAATTCAAGCAAAAGTTTTTGCAAATATCGATAATGCTAAGCATATCGTCGGACTAGCCCCAACCGGAACCGGCAAGACACATGCTTATTTATTGCCAATTTTTGCGAAGCTTGATTTTGATCTTTTTGAAGTACAGGCAATCATTGTTGTGCCAACAAATGAACTTGTGATTCAAATCGAGCAGATGATAACAGCATTTGAAACAGATTTAATTTTAAAAACATATTATGGTAGTAAAGATAAAAAGAAGGAAAGTGCTTGGCTTGAAAAAAAGCAGCCACAAGTTGTTGTAGCAACTCCAGCTCAACTTTTGGATTATGTTGTTAATCAACAGGCATTAAGAATACAAAACGCTAAGTACGTTGTGCTAGATGAAGCCGATATGTTTTTTGATGATGCCTTCATTGGTGAGTTGGATCAAATACTCTCAATTACGAAAAGGGCGAAACTATTACTGTTTTCCGCAACATTGACAAAGGCTATGCATCCGTTTATCAAAGCATATTTTGGTGATTTTTTGTTGATTGATACATCAAAAGAACATAAGTTAAAGATTGAATATCAATTAGTTGATCTAAAAAGTAAAGATAGGCTAGAAGCACTAATACAAATAGTAGAAGATTTAAATCCTTACCTTTGCTTCATTTTTGTTAGTAAAAAGGAAAATCAAAAAGAAGTGTTTGATGCTCTGCATAGTGCCAATTATGAGGTCTTAAGCTTCAGTTCCGAAGTTGG
>JBAYPP010000119.1:0-3073 GCA_041677585.1 Acholeplasmataceae bacterium | reverse complement strand
GCTAACGAGTTCTGGAGCAAAGGGATCACGTTACAGAGTGATAACGTTTTAATTTCAGATGTCGAAGCTAACATAGATGCATAATTTTTAAAAATGAGGGAGAATTTAATCTCCCTCACCAATCTTGATACTTGGGTAAAAGTTGGTATTAGGTTTCCCTGATTATCATATCCAAGTAATCAAGTTATTATTAAAAAAACTTTGAGGTTAAGTGGTTGTAAACTAATCTTCGTGATTAGGATTAAACTAAAATACACCACGTCCTCAAATGTGCAACTAATTATTAAAATGGAAGTTAAGGATGGCAAAAATGATTACTATTCCAAATAATCAATTGGAAAAAATTGAATCATTATCTAGCAAGGTATTCATAAAAGAAATCTGTTCATTTATTGAAGATTTGCAAAAAACAGAAATCAATAAGAACGCCGCTTTAGAGTTGATTAAGCAAAATGTAAAAAGTCGGATACATACATCTAGTGCTTATAGAGTCAAAATAATCACTACATTTGCTGATGGATACTCTGAAGTTAAACTAACATAGCCATCCTATGCCATATAGGACGGCTTTTTTATTATGAAAGGATTATCATGGAAGATCGTATTAAAAATTTAGAAATAGAAATAACTTATTTAAAACGTGAACTTGATAGTTTAAGAATGTGCATACTTAACCAAAAACCAAATGTAACAACTAACAATATGGTTTATAATGTAAACCAAATACCGGATTATCCATATGAAGAAGATGATCAAAATTTTTCAAATGGTGTTAATTTTAATTAAGGAGAAAAAATGAGCAATGAATTAGTAGATAATTTTAATGATGCAGTTGCAGATTTAGAGGATAATTTTTTAAATTCAAGTTTAATACAAGATAATAAAGTATTAATTCCTATGGGTACTGCTTTGTTAAGAGCAAGAATGCCCAATCAATCAGAACAGTCTATTGCCGAAGAATATAGAAACGCTAAAAAATTGGAAATAATGAGATCAGGAAATTGTGTTACCAAAAAGAAACTTGTTGTACTGCTTAAAGAAAGTGGTGTTGCTGATATTGAAGAACTTGAAGATCAAAAAAAGAAATTAGTAGAAGATTTACAATCTGTTTGGATAAATTTAGCAGTTAGACATTCTACTGAAGTTGTCAGTATTGAAAATTTTAAAGAAGAAGAAAAAATGTTAAGAGATAAAATAAAAGATATATCTATTGAAATATCTAATCAATTAGTAGAATCATTAGAAACACAATTAGAAAAAGCATATATAGAACGTCTAACATCAATGTGTATTGAAAAATGTATGAGTGATAACATATGGGTTAAAAAATGGGAAACTTTTGAAGATTATCAAAAAGAAGATATCACTGTTACTGATTATGCTATTACATATATGACATGGTTACTATTAAATATGAGAGGTTAAAATGAATTTTGAAAAAGAAATAAGAAAATTAGCTAGAAGTACTTTTTGGCAAAACTTATTTCAAGGATCAAAAGAATTGTCAAATATGGCTTTATTTTTTAACACATCGAATTTTAGTGGACTACAGATTTTATTTATATATTGGTTAAAGGTATATCATTCTATTTATGAAGATTTTTATTCAAAAGAATATGATTTTTTAGATGAAGAACTAATTAATGATAATGTTAGATGTGACGCTTTTTTATATTGGAGGCAAAAGAAGCATGAATCCGAAAGATTAAAATATAAAGAAGAAGAAAAAGGCAGACAGCATATTAAAGGATCAAAACAAGGAAAGCAAACATATTGCAATGTGGATATGAGGAGTGTATAATTAATGTCTAGTAAATACATTATTGAATATTTAAGTGATATATCAGACGCTGTAAAAGGTGCAAAGCGTGTTGAACAAGTCAATCAATCAATGGCTAGTTCTCTCAGTGCAGGATATTCTAATGCAGTAAGAGTTATTGGTAAAAATATAGATGAAATAGAAAATAGAAAAATAAGGTTTAATAAGCAAGATGTTGATGCAACAATACGAAAAACAGGGGTTGCAATACAAGATACAGATGGTAAATTTAAACAATTTAATCAGACACAAACATTTGTTGGTGATAAATTAATAAAAACAAAATCGTCTTTGAAAGATGTATCCGGTCAATTTAGTAAAACGGAAGTTGAGACAGAAAAAGCAAATAAAGGTTTTCTTTCTATGGGAGAAAACATTAAAAGATTAGTTGGAAGAGCCGCATTAACTATTCCTGTGTGGATAGCTTTGCGTGGAACAATGCAAGCTGTTTCAAAAACAATGCGTGATGGTGCAGGTGCATTAGTTGATCAGGATAGGGCATTTCAAAAAGCAAAACGTAACATTGGTGGATCAGCTTCAGAAATTGAAGCAAACTTTAATAAATTAAAGAAAACAGCACAAGAGTTTTCTCTTAAAACAGGAGAATCTGTTGTAAATATAACAACAGCTTTTCAAAGATTTAAAACAACTGGGTTAGACTACGAAACATCAATGGCTGGTGCTTTAGCTTCTACAAAAACAGCAGTATTACTTTTTGGTGACACAGAACAAATAGCAAACGCTGTTGCTAGATCATTTCGTGTTTTGGGTGGTAGAACTGACGAATTTGGTTCAAAAGGTGCAGAACTAGAAAGCATGTTGGCATTAATAGCAGAACTATGGAAGGATAATGCTTTTGAAATTGATGAATTTGCGAACGCAATTGAACGATTAGCCCCTACTGCAAAAAACGCCAATGTATCATTAAAAGAGTCATCTGTTCTAATTTCTGCTTTACATACTGCCGGTATTAGAGGGTCAAGAAGTACACGATTATTATCTACTGCTATTATTAAAATGCATAAAAATTTTGACCAATTTGGAAAAGTGCTTGGTGTTAATCTAAAATCAACGGATTCAACTTTTGAAAGATTATTGTTGATAACCGATGCAATTGAGAAATTACACAAAGCTGATCCAGTTAAAGCTAGTCAAGCTATTAATGATTTGTTTGGAATTCGTGCAGGAGAATCAATAAAAGGTTTAACAGCTTTAAACTCTGAAATTAAAAAAATGATAGATATCAGTGGTGAT
>JBAYPP010000118.1:0-3108 GCA_041677585.1 Acholeplasmataceae bacterium | reverse complement strand
ATTCATCCCTTTATATCGCGCTTACCTGATGGTTATGACACTCTAGTCACAGATGAAGGACTAAACATTTCCAAAGGTCAAAAGCAGTTGTTAGTTATTGCTAGAGCAATGTTATCAAAAACAAAAATGCTTATTTTGGATGAAGCAACTTCAAATGTTGATACTCATACCGAAGTTCAAATTCAAAAAGCAATGATGGCCTTAATGGAAAACAAGACGACCTTTGTTATTGCCCATCGTCTTTCAACGATTCAAAAGGCAGACTTAATTTTGGTGATTAAAGACGGAAACATCGTCGAACAAGGTACACATGAGAACCTCTTATTACAACAAGGCTTTTACCACCAACTTTACAATAGTCAGTTTATTTAAGAAAGAAGTTTAAAAATGTTGTGTTTTTAAAACAAATCGTGTATAATGTAAGTAGGCTTTTTTTAAGCTCAGTAATAAAAAAGGAGTATCGTAATGACAGGCGTTGTAAAATGGTTTGACGCTGACAAGGGATATGGATTTATCTCATCAGTTGATGGCAAAGACATTTTTGTACACTTCAGTGCAATTGTAACTGAAGGCTACAAAACATTAGCAGAAGGCGACCAAGTAGAATTTGATGTTAAAGACGGCGACCGCGGACAACAAGCGGCAAACGTAGTTAAACTATAATTTTAAAAGGTATGGGGATCCAATTTAATTGGGTCCCCCTTCTATTTATGTAAATAATGTTAATTGGGATTTAATGTTGTTAATGATAGCGTTTTTATGATATAATATTTCAAAAGATAGGAGTGATGAACTTATGGCAAAAGAACTACTCGAAGTACAGCATAAAAATCTAAGTAACCTCATCAAGGAATGTGATTTAGAACAACTGCAAGCAATGGAGCAGGAGTTTGTAGTAAAGTACACTTTCGATGCGATTAGCATGGAAGGGAAAAACACAATTTCCCTTGAAGATGTGAACAGATTAATTAATGCTAAGGCGTTACCAAAATATACAGAGCGCGAGCAGAAAGAAGTATTGAATCATGTTAAAGCATATGATTTAATCAAACAATGGATTGAACAAAAAATTGTTTTAGATGAAGAAAGACTAAAAGATTTACACGAAGTTTTAGTTGAAGATATTTTCCAAGGCGGCGTTTATCGAAACGTAAACATTCAAATTAAAGGTGCGACACATCAGCCACCAGATTATGTTAAGGTTTATGATCGAATGAATAAGTTGTTTCAAAAGATCGACAATGTTGAAGGAGATGCTGTTGAAAAAGCGGTTTATATCCATGCTAGTTTTGCAAAGATCCATCCATTCTTTGATGGTAACGGCAGATTAGCGCGATTGTTACTAAATTATTATTTAATCAAGGAAGATTATTTGCCAATTTCTATTCCTCTTGCAAAACGTGATGAATACTTTGATCGATTAGAACACTTCAAAGTTGAAAAAGACACAACACCACTAGTTGATTTTGTTAAAGAATTATTGGTGGAACAATATGAAAAAGTAATTAACAAACTGGAAGTAAGTGCTTAGCACTTACTCTTTTTGTTTTTGGTCTGTCAGTTTTTTTGTTGTTTTATAAAAATGTTAATTTTATAACTTTTATTGACTATTTCTTTAATAGTGTTTTAGTTAATCTATTTGCTTCTTCTTGATTTAGTTCATAAGTTCCTTCATCAAATTCAAAAAAACTGTTTCACCTTCATTTTTAATGCCTTTAACAGTTCTTTTATCAACTTTGTGACGTTCGCTCCATTTATCGAAAAAGACTACACGGTGTTCTATGTTACGCCTGTTTTCTTTAGTTTCACCTGCTAGATGTACCGTTATTTTTGCTCTATTGTCATTGACATAATCATCGTCATCATCATCTTCTTTGCTGTCAAAAAAGAGCGCTCTAAAAACTGTAACTACTATTGCAAGGAAAACTAGATAAACCAAGAATAAAATTATAAATCAAAAAAGCGTCATAGGCATTTACAACTCGCTTCCCTGTATCATCTTGCTTTAATAGCACTATTTTTAGGTAGTTATGTCAATTTTCACTAACTTAGATTTAAATCTGATAATCCATAAAAGTCGAGCAGCTTTACATTTTCTTACTTTGTTTTGTTTTTGCAAAGAATGTGATAAAATAGACTATGGTGATAACATGGTAAAAATAGGACAATATAACACCTTTATCGTCAATCGTAAAACTGATATCGGTTATATGCTTGACTCTCAAGATGAACAAGTCTTTTTGCATATCAATGAAAGTATGCACACAGAACTTAATTCAGGTGATGAGCTGACTGCTTTTGTCTATATTGATGGACAAGGACGAACAGCAGCAACGCTGGCAAAAGCTTTATTAACGGTTGATAAACCGACTTTTTTGGTTGTAAAAGAGATTAATCCCGCTTTAGGAATCTTTTTAGAGATGGGAATTTCAAAAGATTTATTACTTTCAAAAGAGGATTTACCCCAAAACTTAGAGCAATGGCCGCAAGTCGGTAATAAACTATTTGTTACACTAAGAGTAAAGGGAAAAATGGTTGCCAAAAGAGTAGCAAGCAGCGATTATAATAACTCTGAGAACAAATTAGATGTAAAACAAACATATGAAGCATATGTTCATCGTTTTATTAAAGATGGTATTCAAGTTATAACCGAGAACAACGTATTTGTTTTTGTGCACAACTCTCAATACAAAGAACAATATCGTCTTGGTGATAAAGTTGAAGTTAAAATCATTTATGAATCAGACAAAGGCTACTCTGGTAGTTTAATGCCACAAAAGGAAGAACAGATGCTTTTTGATGCAAACAAAATATATGCGTATTTGTTAAAAGTTGACGCAATGGCGATTACATCAAATAGTACCCCAGAAGATATTTATGCAACTTTTAGAATGAGTAAAAAAGCTTTTAAAAGAGCGATTGGACATTTATATAAAGAAAGAAAGATTTTATTTGATGACGAAAAAACTTGGGTCATCGCATAAAATTTGGTGAATAACATGACAAATAATAACAACAAGCAAAAAATGGTTGCTCAAATAACAGCACGTGATGTTGATTTTGCGCAATGGTATACAGATTTATGTCTTAAGGCAGAGTTAATGGACT
>JBAYPP010000117.1:0-3114 GCA_041677585.1 Acholeplasmataceae bacterium | reverse complement strand
TTACTGCGGCAATCAGCAAGTTTTGAAGCAAATCCCAAAGCATCAAGCGGTGATTTCCTACGTGTTGCCTCTTTTGCTTTTCTAGCTGCAATTCTTGCCTCTAGGGCATCACGACACTTATTGGCAATTGCTTTTGTATCCTGCGGATTTTCTAATAAGAATCTTTCCAATCCTTCACCGAAAACCTGACTGACCATCGGTCTAACTTCCGGGTTGCCCAATTTCGTTTTTGTTTGTCCTTCAAACTGTGGATTTGGATGCTTGATAGAAACAACTGCAGTTAATCCTTCATATGTATCTTCACTAACAAAAGATTCATCCTTCTTAAGGACATTCAATTCACGAGCCTGTGTATTTAATATTCTGTTTAATGCCATCTTAAAGCCATTTTCATGCATTCCACCCTCAATAGTCGGAATGTTGTTTGCAAAGGTGTAAACGTTGGAAACATAAGAGTCATTATACTGTAATGCAACCTCCAGCGTGATCCCATCAACCTCTTTTTCAAGGTATAAGATGTTAGGATGAACCTTCGATTTATTGGCATTTAAAAAGGTGACATATTCACGAATTCCGCCGTCATACTGATAGACGAATTCAACCTCTTCTTCACCGCGATAATCAACGATTGTGATTCTAATTCCTTTGTTTAAAAAGGCGATTTGCTGAATTCTGTTTCTTAGTAATTCAAAATCATATGCTGTAGTTTCAGTAAACACTTTTGCGTCAAATTTAAAAGTAATTACTGTGCCAGTATGTGAGCTTGTTCCTATTTCGATTAGATCTGTTTTCGGGAACCCGTATTCATACGTTTGCTGATAGGATTTATCATCACGATGAATTTCAACGACGAAGTGTTCTGATAGAGCATTAACAACAGAAGCCCCTACACCGTGTAGTCCTCCTGATACTTTGTAAGATTGTCCATCGAACTTGCCACCGGCGTGAAGCGTTGTTAAGATTGTTTCAACTGCTGGACGATTTGTTTTGGCGTGTAAGTCAACTGGAATACCACGACCATCGTCAGTGACTCTAATTATTTCACCCTTGAGAACTTCCAGTTTGATGTTTGTTGCATATCCGCCTAATGCCTCATCAATCGCATTATCAACAATCTCCCAAACTAAGTGGTGAAGTCCTCTAGATCCTGTACTTCCGATATACATTCCCGGGCGTTTTCTTACAGCCTCTAGTCCTTCTAATATTTGAATATTCGATGCATCATATTTTGACATTTGCATTTATCTCCTTATCTAAGACAACGTATTGAATATGTTCTTCATCTAACGGTAATGCACTACTCATAATCAGCTGATGCTCTTTTGGTAGATGTTTCAAAAACATTTGTTGTTTTTCTAAATCCAATTCACTTAAGACATCATCCAATAGAAGTATTGCCTTCTCGTTCGTTTCTTTTTCGATAATTTTCAGTAAAGCTAGTTTTAATGCAATCACAATTAAACGCTGTTCTCCCTGTGATGCGTAATTTTTTGCAGGATTACCATTAAACTTAATTAAGAAATCATCTCGGTGTGGTCCCGCTGTTGTATTTTGGTAAACAATATCTTGTTTTTGCATCGATGAAAGGTGTTTTTTAAATTGCTTTTCATCAACATCTGGTTCATAGATAATCTCAACCTTATGATTGCTGAAGCTGATATAACTTTCTTTTAGAAATTCATTTAACATTTCAATAAACTTTTTTCTTTCAGCGATCAACTCAACACCAATTTCATAAAGCTGTTCACCCAAAATGTTTAAAAACAACCAGTCATCCTCAATTTTTAATCTTTTCAACAAACTGTTTCGTTGTTTTAAGACATTTTTATATTGATTTAAGCGTTTTAAATACTGTTTATTGAGTTGCATCCATTCTAAATCTAAAAACTGCCTACGATTGGATGGTGCCCCTTTTATGAGTTCTAAATCCTCAGCTGAAAACATTACAACTTTTAGAGTTCCAATGAAATCACTTAATCTTCTTTTTTCCAATCCATCAATTGACGCTCTTTTCCCGTTTTTTGACAAAACAACCTCAAATCGATACTGATCTGTTTTAATCTTTACGATTGAAAACGGTTCGTTTTTCTTAATCAGTTCTTTTTCATCCGATGTTCGGTGTGATTTTGTTGTGGCGATAAAATAAATACTTTCCAAAATACTTGTTTTGCCGCTTCCATTTTTTCCACCAAGATAAACAAAAGGCTTTTCAAAATTCAAGAAAAACGATTGGTGATTTCGAAAGTTCCTTAATTCAATTGTTTTAATCATGTTTGATCAAATACAAATCGACACCTATTTGAACTTTATCCTTAGGATAGATTTTCTTTCCTCTTTCCGTAATCTGAACATTGTTAAGCAAAACCGTATTTTCCAATAAAAAATACTTAGCTTGACCACCGGAGTTGATCAAACCAAATGCTTTTAATAACTGTGTGATAGTAATAAAGTCAGAATGGATTGAAAAAACTTTCATATTTATTCACCTGCTACTGTTATATTATAACATAATATAACTTTAAAATCACTCTTTTTTACTTATTTTTCAACAAATAGGTGTTGAAGGTTGGATTGCAATAAAAAAAGCCTAAAAATTAAATTTGAGGCTTTTTTTATTTTCGTATTTATAATCTAATCAATTCTAACGGGTAAAATCAAATGCATCAAATCTTGATCTAGATTTCCTTTAATGATGAACGGTTTGACCTCACCAGCAAAATGAATCAAAACCTCATTTGAACTAAACGATTTTAAAGCATCCACCAAATACTTTGAGCTAAAAGCGATTTTTAAACCCTCACCAGTGACATCAGATGATGGAATTATTTCTTCTAATGCATCCCCAACTTCACTATTTGTTGAATTAATTTCAACAATCCGATCTGGACGTAGTGAAAGTTTAATGATGTTATAGTTTGTATCCCTATCTCTTGGTGAGAGTAGTGATACACGTTCAACAGCAGATAATAGCTCTTCTTTGTTAAATGGAATCACAACAGGAAACTCCGTGGGAATAATTCTTTGCGTATCTGGATAAGTTCCTTCTAGGAGTCTGGTTTGAAATAAGACTTCTTTTAATTTGAATAAAACTTTATTTGGATTGATATATAACTC
>JBAYPP010000116.1:0-3141 GCA_041677585.1 Acholeplasmataceae bacterium | reverse complement strand
TAAAAAATATCAATGTACTAAAAACTGTCGATTTTGATGGATCAGAACAAGAAATTCCAATTGATGTAAAAACTTATATTCACTCTATTATTCCATTAGTTATATTCCTGGTGCAGGTGTTTCTTGGATTTTCTCTCACAAGAAGTGTTATTATCAGTATTTTTATATGCCCTTTTGTTTCTTGGTTGAGGAAAGAAACAAGAATGAGTTTTAAGGATATTCTTGACGCATTAAGTGATGGGTTCCGCAATACGATTAGTCTTGGTATTACAACCGCTTCAGCTGGAATAATCGTAGGGGTCATTGCATTGAGCGGATTAGGGTTTTCATTTGTATCTCTTCTTGGAATGTTCTCAAATCATTCTTTTATAGCTTTATTAATAACAGCAGTGCTTTGTCTCGTAGTGGGAATGGGAATGCCGGCTGTTGCTGCATACGTAATAGTTGCCACATTAGCAGTTCCATTTTTTGTAAAGACAGGATTTATGCCTCTTGCAATACATTTTTTCATTTTTTTCTATTCTGCATTTGCAACAATTACTCCTCCTGTTGCATTGGGAACATATGCAGCTGCAAGTCTTGCGGAGGCAGACATGTGGAAAAGTGGTATTCAGGGATTTAAGTTGGCTTCAGTTGGATTCATAATTCCTTTTATGTTTGCATATTCTAACCAATTACTTGGGCAAGTAGTTCATTTGAAAGAAATGATTATAATATTACCAACTGCAATTTTTGGTGTCCTGCTTTATGTTAGTGGATTGCAAGGTTACTTATATTTTTACGGTCAAATTAAACATTTAATTTTCCGAATTCTATTCGTAATCTTTGGAGCATTGCTCATCCTACCCGATACAAAAATGAATATTGTCATTCTTGCAATTGTACTAGTATTTATGATTTTTAATAAAATTAGGCCACGCTTTAAGAAAAATGTTGATAAATTAAATTAAAAGGAGATTTTCATGAATTATAGTAAAAAGGATGCACGTTTAGCTGCAAAAGAACAGTTTAAAGGTGTGTGGACTGCAATTACAACACCATTTACCCCTGGCCTTGAAATCGATGAAGAAGGATTAAAAAATAATGTACGTTACGTAGCAAATACAATTGGAGTTAAAGGTATTTTCTGCACAGGGATTATGGGTGAATTTTGGTCTTTAACAAACGAAGAACGGATGAGAGTTATTCAAATTGTTGTCGAGGAAGCAAAAAAGTATAATGTTCTTACAATTGC
The DNA here is from genome assembly GCA_041677585.1 of Acholeplasmataceae bacterium. Classification (GTDB taxonomy): domain Bacteria; phylum Bacillota_I; class Bacilli_A; order Acholeplasmatales; family Acholeplasmataceae; genus JBAYPP01. The sequence goes on along the minus strand of JBAYPP010000116.1, from coordinate 1,907 downwards.
TCATACTGGAGATATTTGTGCAAAAGATACTATTGAAATGACAAGATTTGCTGAAGAAATAGGAGCAGACTTTTCCGTTTTTATTGCACCCTACTTTGTGACGCCAAATGACCAAATGACAATGGAATTTTTCGAATACGTAAGTAAAGAAATTAATATTGGGTATTGGATTTTTGATACACCATATACAGGTAGACCTTTATCAGCTGAATTCTATAAAGAGTTAGAAAAAAAAGCTGTAAATTTTTGTGGTATTAAGATTAATAGAGGGATGGAACAATATTTAAAACTAAAAGAAGAAATCGGTAAAACAATTTTGTTAAGCAATCCTGCTGAACCGACCCTATTAGATTTAATACTAAACCATGGTCAACAAGTTTATATGTCTTCACCTGCACCTTTTCTTTATCAAAATGCGAATTCACACCATATGATGGAGTATGCCAGACTTGCATGGGAGGGTAAAAAGGCAGAGGCAAAAGTAGAATACGAAAAATTGACGCCAATGCGAAACATTCATAATAAGTGGATTGGAAAAACATGGAGTGAAAAAAACTTGCTTGCTGTTCAGTACATAAAGTATTGGTCTGAATTACTTGGGATGGCCGGTGTGCCTGTCCGTTCTCCTTACATAAATATGGATGAAAATGAGAAACATGCATTGAAATTAGATTTGCAATCAATCGGGTTGATTGAATAAGATTAAATATAGTTTTAAAATTATGATGGTTTGCTGGAATTTCCTATTTTGTAGACGGATATAGTTTATAGAATTTTGTTTGTTTAAGATATGTATATTAGTTTCTTCTGGAGTATAATGATCGAAATGAAAAAACCCAGCAACAAACTGTGTAGGAATTATGGATTATTAAAGAGAGAAATGGGAAAATTTACGATCATGCCATTGAATAACGTTAATTCAATGGCAAAAATCGTTAGTGGTTTCACTTATGCGGCGTAGAGTTCAGGGAAATGCAAACGTTCATAGATATAAATAGCTATTTTTAAACTCAAATTCAGCAGTAATAATCTAATTGATTTTACTGCTGATTATTGAGTAATCTTTATAAGAATTTGAGAGGTAGAACCTTTCTGTTCCTACCAGCTCTATCGAGGGTGTTGTGATGCTAAAAAAGGAAATGAAATCTTATTCAACAAAATCTTCTCTTGTCTTAGATATTTTACGGGAGAATATTATAAATGGGCACTTAAAGCCTGGGCAAAAATTAGTGTTAAAACATATTGCTGAAGAATTGGATGTATCTGTATTACCCGTTCGCGAGGCAATTAGACATCTTCAGGCAGAGGGATTAGTCACTAAAGATCCACATATGGGATCAAAAGTTTCTCAGATTCCCGTTGATGAACTTATTGAGATATTAGAAATCAGAGGAATTTTAGAAGCTTATGCGGCAAGAATTTCTGTGCAAAGTTTTTCTAAGAGTGAAATCCGGAAACTAGAAAACCTCCTTAATGAAATGAAAAAGTTAGCAATTAATGAAGACCGAAAAAATTATGGTTTTAAAAACCGAGAATTCCATGAAGTGATACTTTCACAATGTCCATTAAATAAAATTACTGAGATGATTAATGATATCAGAGACAAATGGAATAGGTCTCGTTCTGTTTTTGAGATCGATCCTGAAAGAATGCACCAATCCTACCTAGAACACGTACAAATATTAGAAAGTATTAAAGCAAAGGATTCTGAAAAAGTTGAAGAATTGATGAGAATACACAGTATCCATATGCTAAACTCAATAAAGAAATTACTCGAATTGGAATGAAATAACTTAATTGGTTGAGATAACGCAAATATTATTGTCATGAAGAAACAGTACCTTTTATGGTACTGTAATCACCTGTTTTGCCTTTATGAATTCCCAGAGTGCAAATAAGAAAAGAGC
>JBAYPP010000115.1:0-3149 GCA_041677585.1 Acholeplasmataceae bacterium | reverse complement strand
TCTTTTGGTAATGCAAGAAAACCATATAAGTTTTTAAAAGCGATATTATACATATCAAACGCTTCATAAACGTATTTTGAAATTTCTTTTCTTTTTTTAATCTTCTGTAATTTAAAACCGAAGCGACGTCTAGCAATTTCAGCACCACGTTTAACCTTATCAGGTACTTCACCTGGCACAGTGATTCTTTTTTCAATCCAGTCAGCATCTTTTATAAAACCAAGTTTTTCTAAATGCTCTTTATAATATGGATGGTTATAGATTGTGATAAACATATTCATTTCTTCAAAGCCATCAACCAACATGCCTTGACGGTCTAAATCAGTAAATCCAATTGGTCCAATTAGTGTGTCCATGCCTTTTTCTTTGGCCCATTTAGTGATGGAATCAATCAACATCTTGGTGACTTTGATGTCATCGATCATATCAATTCTAGAAAAACGAGCGGTTTTACCATTGAATTCTTCATTCCATTTACGGTTGATAATACCAGCAATTCGTCCGACAACCTTTTTATTGTCATAAACAAGAAAACGAATTGTATCACAGTATTCTAACACCGGATTTTTCTGGGGATTAAAGTTGAATTCTTCGTCAAGTGAAAGGGTTGTCGTATAAGGTTTGACATCATTGTATAAATCATTTGGAAATTTCGTAAAGTGTCTCGATTCTTTTTTTGTCGTCACAGTTTTCAAGGTATACATCATAAAACCTCTTTTCTTTCTTATATTTTAGCGTAAAAAACTAAAATCCGCAATGTTTAAACAAATAACTTTTATCTATTTAAAAATATGTTATAATTAAAAAGGTGTATTTCAATATTTCAGAAGAAAGTAGGAAGTTAAAATGAAAGTTAAAAAAATCGCTAGTAACCGTGCTAAATATTCATTCACAGTTACACCGCATGAGTTTGAACATGCGTTAGAGCATGCTTATGAAAGCATTAAAAAAGATGTTGAGTTAAAAGGATTCCGCAAAGGACATGTACCACAAAATGTTTATGAGAGTAAGTTTGGTGTTGAATCACTTTATGAAGATGCATTAAATCATGTCTTATATCATAAATTCAATGAGGCACATCAGCTCAATGAATTTCAAATTGTCGGTCAACCAAATGTCGATGTTGATTTGCAAAAAGTTACAAGAGAAAAAGAGTTTTCAATGAGTTTTGAAGTTGCAGTCAAACCCGATGTTGAGTTAGGTCAGTATAAGGAAATTGAAGCCGAATATCCTAAAACAACAGTAACCGCCAAAGAAGTAACTGAAAAAATTCAAGCTGATTTGGATAGAAACAGCAATTTAGTACCTAAAGCAGGAAAATTGGAGTTAGGAGATACAGCAATTTTTGATTTTGAAGGCCTTTTAGATGGAACTCCATTTGAAGGTGGAAAAGCTGAAAATTATGAATTAGAAATCGGTTCAAACCAGTTTATTCCTGGTTTTGAAGAGCAGATGATTGGTCTTGCAGCAGGTGAAGAAAAAGATCTTGATGTCACATTCCCCAAAGACTATCAAGCAAAAGACTTAGCTGGAAAAGCGGTTGTCTTTAAAGTCAAATTGCATGAAATTAAAACAAAAGAAAAAGCTGAGTTAACCGATGAATGGGTTGCCTCCTTAAATAAGGATGGTGTCACTACGGTTGAGGAACTAAAAAAAGCAGTTCGTAAAGAATTAAAGGAACTAAAAGAACAAGATGCGGAAGCACAGTTTTCAAACACAATCATTGAAACAGTGATTGAAACGGCAAAAATGGATGTTCCAGCAGAAATGATTGAACAGGAAACGAATCAATTCAAAGAACAAGTAGCACAACAAGCCAAACAATATGGAATTGAGTACGAAATGTTCTTAAGCCTAAACGGAATGAATCCTGAGCAGTTTGAAGAAAGAGCAAAGATAGATGCGACTAAGCGAGTTCGCTTTATGTTAACGATGGAGGCGATTGCAAAAGCGGAAAAGCTAGCAGTTGACGAAAAAGAACTTAATGAACAGTTTGAAGTATTGGCGAAACAATATCAAATGCCAGCTGAAGAAATCAGAAAATATTTACCAGCCTCGGTGTTAACGAATGATTTGCTTATCAATAAAGCATTTAAATTTGTAATCGATCACGCAAAGAAAGCATAAGAGGGGACGCTTGTTCCCTTTTTTACCCATAATTTTTGGCACTCATCCATATTGATTGCAAATATTGAAAAAAGTGCTATAATAAACATGAAGTTTAAGCAAAGGATGTGAAAGACATGGAATTAGCAAAAAGCTTACCTGGAATAGCAGTACGTGGAACAATTCCCATTCCAAACAACGATTTTAGAATTGAGGTTGGACGGAAGATGTCATTAAGAGCGATCGAAGAATCAGAAAAGAACTTTGGTCAGTATATTTTAGTTTTGATTCAAAAAAATCCGATGATTGAAGAACCATCTATTCATGATATCGAACCTTATGCTGTACTTGCAAAAGTTGGGATGAAGATTAAATTACCAAACGACAGCTATAAAGTTAAATTTAATATTATTGCACGTGTTCGAGTTAAAGAATACTTTTTAATTGAACCCTATTTTGTTGCGGATTATGAGGAATTAGAAACAGTTTCAACCAATCTTCAAGAAGAAGAAGCAAAAGTTAAGATGATCATTAAAGAAATAACAGAAAATCAACAGACATTGTTACAGGCAAACAACAACGTCTTAGAAAAGATTTCACAAGGTATTACTACCGAAAAATTGGTTGATACTGTCGTTTATTACATGCGCGGTGATGAGCAAAGCAAATATCGTTATCTAGCAGAGATCGATTTAAGCAATCGTCTCCATTTTTTGCTTGAAGATATTGCAAAACAGAAAATGATCGTTGATTTGGAGCATAAAATCAATGAAGAAATCAAACGTTCGATTGATGAAAACCAAAAAGAGTATTATTTGCGGGAAAAAATGCGTGCAATTCAAAATGAATTGGGCGATAAGGCGAAAAAAGAAGAAGAAATTGATGCACTCCGCACTGCAATCTTAAAGGCAGGTATGCCAAAGAAAATTGAAGAAAAAGCGCTTCAAGAATTGAATCGTTACCAATCAACTCCTTCAGCAATGGCTGAATCGACGATTATTAAGACATATTTAGATTTATTAGTTGATTTACCATGGAAAAAG
>JBAYPP010000114.1:0-3187 GCA_041677585.1 Acholeplasmataceae bacterium | reverse complement strand
ATTATGATTTAAACCCGGGTTATTCAGGGGTACAAAATCCAATATATAACAGAAAATCTGGTCTTCATTTGTTTTTAGGGAATGCAAAAGATACATTAGACAAACTAATGAAAGAACTAAAAAGTTAAAGATAATCCACTGGGTTATCTTTTTTTACTTGCTTTTTATCCTCTATTGGTCCCTCCGGCTCAGGTAAGTCAACCTTTTTGACAATTTTAGGTGGTTTGCAAAAGCCAACTACAGGCAAAGTTTTGATTGAGGAAAAACCATTCAGTGTACTGAGCGGTAAAGAAAAATCTAAATTTCGTTTTGAAAACATTGGTTTTATTTTACAGGCATCGAATTTAATACCCTTTTTAAAAGTCAAGGATCAAATGATTCTGTATAACCGAATTCAAAAAACAAAGCCTAATTTAAAATGGCTTCAAGAATTATTTAATAAATTAGATATTGATAAATTAAAAAATAAGTATCCTAATGAGTTATCTGGTGGCGAAAGACAAAGAGTAGCGATTGCCAAAGCGCTTTATCATCAACCTACCGTTATTTTTGCTGATGAACCAACAGCAAGTCTTGATACTACGCGTGCTTTTGAAGTTATTAAGCTACTCGCTAAAGAGACCAAAGCTCAGAAAAAAGCAACTATTATGGTTACTCACGATGAACGTCTAATTGAATTTTGTGATAAGGTCTATGTCATAATTGATGGTGTGATGACACAAAGGAAATAAAACATAAAAATCATTGATAAAAATAGAAGATGTTCTTAGACAAAGCTGCTAACATCTTTTTTTCATACTTAAGCATAAAAAAAGAATTTACGGCAGCTATAATTAATTATCATAGTTTTGATTGCTTATTACAAGGATTAAATAAAAAAGTATAACATAAAAAACATTATTTTCATTTTTTATTTTTTTAGAAAAGATTTTTATGTATGTTATCCCTTGATTTAAGCAAATCAGTTTCTTTAAAGATGTATTATTTAAAAATATGATACAATATTGATATAAAGTGCTACTACAATTGGCTCTTTGTATAGAAGGTAATGAGGTAATTTATGGAGCAACAAGAAAAAACACAATTATCATATTGGCAAAAGAATTGGATTTTATTTAAAATCTATTTTGTAACCTCACTCTTTACTTTCACCGGTGGAATTGCAATGCTTTCAGCATTAAAAAGAGAGATTTGTGATAAGCATCGCTTAATGGCAGATGAAGAATTCTATAATTACGCTGCGATATCACAAACATTACCTGGTGTAATTGCGGTTACAAATGCTTCATTTATTGGTAAGAAAGTTAATGGGACTTCAGGAATGTTTATCGCTGCTTTTGCGGCAATATTACCTGCTTTTGTCTTTATGTTGATTGCAACAGTTTTATATCAGCTGTTGCCAAAGGAAGGTCCGATTTATTACGGATTAAGTGCAATTAGAGCAATATCAGCAGCATTCATTTTTTCAGCAGCATTGACAATTGCAAAATTAAACTTAAAAAACATTTACAACATTTTGATCGCCTTTATTTGCTTTATTGCAATCATCTTTGGTTTATTGGATGCTATTTGGTTAATTATTATTGCCATTGTTGTAGGAATTTTACTCTCGTTCAAACAGAAACGAGGTGAGCAATAATGCCAATCTTAATTGTTCTTGTATTAATGTTTCTCAAAGTCGGTTTTTTGGGCTTTGGTGGCGGATATGCAATGTTGCCACTCATTTTTGAAGAAGCAAGAAACATCGGATTGACAATCGAGCAATTTGCAGACCTTAATGTCTTGGATGTTTTAATTCCAGGACCAATTGCAATTAATGCTGCAACTTATGTTGGATTTTTGTTTGGTGGTATAATTGGCTCAACGGTAGCAACCCTCACTGTAACCATTCCATCATTTGTATTTGCACCTGTGTTAATTAAATATGAGGATAAAATCAAACAAAACGTTTACTTAAGTAATGTTTTGTCAAGTGTCAAAGCAGCAGCAGTTGGTTTGATAGCTGGAATTGGTGTCTTGATTCTTGTCCATAATGCTTTAGAAATTGACAACTTAAGGCAAATCTTCTCGGCAAAAATCAATTGGTTTTTATTGGCAGTAACATTTATTGGGTGGTTTTTACATGACAAATATAAAATCAACCCAATTATCCTAACAATCTTTGCAGGTATAGTCGGGTATTTATTTCACTATATTTAGAACGAAAGAAGTGTAGCGGATGAAATTGATAATTATTTTTGGTGATGCAGCAGTCGGTAAAATGACGGTTGGACAAAAATTAATGGAATTAACTAAATTGCGTTTATTCCATAATCATATGTCAATTGAGCTCATCATTGAAATATTTGGCTATTTTCATAAAGAAGCAATCGTTAAATTCCGTGAACTGGTCTTTAATGAATTTGCTGCAACAGATGCCTATGGCCTCATTTTTACCTTTATGTGGGCTTTAGATCAAACATCTGATTGGGAGTATATACAACACATAACAAGTATCTTCACTGCTCATAATGGTGAGGTTTATTATATTGAATTAGTAGCTGATAAAAAAGCACGATTATATCGTAATGAAACTGAAAACAGACTAAAACATAAACCGAGTAAACGCAATCTAGAATGGTCTAGAAATCAAATCGAACGCGATAATGAGCGTTATCGTTTGGTTAGTTATGAGGATGAAATCGAATATCCCAACTATTTAAAAATTGATAATACTAATTTGAGTCCAGAGGACACAGCGTTACTCATTCAAAAACACTTTAACTTATAATAAAAAAATAATAATAGCAATTTAATAAGTATATTATTTGTTGGTTGAATGGGCGCGTGTGATTCGCTTGACTTTTCGATGCTCGTTTTCTATAATTAATCCAACATTATTTCGTTATATTTGAAATGATGTAAAAAATGACATTTACAAGAGATTAAGATAGATAAATTAAAGAAAGCGTTGCTTGTTTTGTACTTGTTGTTTTTAAAAGAACAAGCTTATTTCGGTGACTATGAAAACTATAAAAAACATAAGAATAACGTTTGGATTAATCTTAAAGATACTTGCAGTATTACTTTTCGTTACATATTTATTTCGATTATTCTCTGCCGACAAAATTGATAATGTCTTCAATTTACTGTTGTTTGACGTTAAAACTAATATTGATTCTGAAACAACTTGGTTGTTTAGTTCGGT
>JBAYPP010000113.1:0-3206 GCA_041677585.1 Acholeplasmataceae bacterium | reverse complement strand
TTTTTTGTGTCTGGCACATCATGACGTAAATGCTGTGTTTTTGTTAAAGGCTTAATAATGACCGTTCTTTGATCAATATCAATACCCAACATGACACTATAAGCTGTTTCAAAAAATGTGGTTGCAGGTTTATTTAAAGTGATATTCCCTGGTGTTAGTGTAACAATACACTCTTTAGGACGTTCATTAAACCATGTGATTGGCATCTAAATCCCTCCTTTAACTTTATTATACAATAAAATTATTTAAATAACAATAAAATTATAAAAAATTATTTTAAAATATTGTTGTCGTGCTTAAATTCAAAATTTGCTAATTCAAGACCGATTGCAGTAGCCTTGGCAAAAATGGTTTCTTTTATCTGTTCGAGCTGATCATCTGCGATTGGAAACTTAACCTTTTCACCAATAAGTTCTTCAAAAGCATTTAACACATCCAAATTAAAAGTTGTAAGAGGCGTAAGCGAACTATAAACAAAATCCTGTGGCACGACTATCTTATAATCAAAGGATGCTCTAAAAAAGAAGATCTCGTTATCCTTATTCTTGCTAATATGAAGAAAAATTTCATGAAATGTTTGCAAAAGAGAAACTTGTTTATAGGATCTTTCGACAAAGGGAATCAAAAAACAGAAACCTCTTTTATGAATTAACCGATTAAACGTACCAAACTTTTCAACAATCAATACATGGTCCTTTCGTACATATTTAACATTAAACGAAAGCACTAATACCAACAATAACGAAACCACTAAAACTGCATATCCAAAATTTTCCATTTGCTGTCCTTTCTTTTAGCTTGAATTTATTATCAATTGTGTTAAAATAAAGATGATCACTACGGGGAGCCTTATTGGCTGAGAGGAATATTCGACCCGCGAACCTGATCTGGATTATACCAGCGGAGGGATAGTTGATAAAACGTAATAGACGTTTTACTATCAATTTCTTTGGTAATCCATAGAAATTTTTTTATTTTCTATAGGAGGAAAGAAATGAAAGAAACTAAGAAGTTGTTAATTGTGGCAAATCTAATTGCGATTGCCATAGCGATTGATGTGATTACGTCAATGTTTAATCTAAGAATGCCGTTTGGCGGTAATTTTATCGGCATTTCAATGCTGCCTTTAATTTTGATTGGATTGTTCTTTGGATTAAAATATGGCTTGATATCGGGGTTTATCTATGCTTTGTATAATTTCACATCCGATTATATCATCTACATCGATGCACTACGTCTAACCTTAGAGTCGTGGACAGGTATCACTTGGACTTTTTGGCATATATTAGGCTTGGTATTTTTGGATTATATCATTCCCTTTATGGCCTTTGGTCTGTCTGGTTTATTTGCTGATGGCTTTAAATCAAAAGCCAAGTTTGTTTACGCCGCTTTAACTGTTTCAGCAATCAGACTGTTTTCAAGTACATTTGCCGGGACACTATTATGGGGAAGCTCAATAAAGTATGCTGCCAGTTCGAATGACGAAGATGCTAGGTTTGCTGTATCTATTTTTAAATTTGTTGATAATAATCTGTTTTTATACAGTCTGCTTTATAATTTAACCTACATCCTGACATCAACAGCATTAGTTATACTAATCGGTTTAGCAATTCATAAAAGAATGAGTGATATTACCGAACAATTTATTGGCAAAGTCAGTCAATAAAATATTTATCTACAACTGACAAATAATCTAAACGAGGCATGTATCCAAAGTTAATGGTATATGTCTCTTTTTTAAATGCTGAATAAGGAATTGACTTTCTTCCGTTATTGTGAAGATGGTCGTCCCAATATTTCAATAAAACGGATGATGGTAGTAAAAAATATTCGTTGTAATACTTAAAATGAACAATTAAAAACGCAATGCCACCGTGTTTAACGACCGATTGTAAATGCTCGATTTGGTGTTGATGAACATTTTTTAACGGCATTGAAGTCTTTGAATTAGTTTCTTTGGCATCAAAATCAATATAACGGCCTTTGAAAACGCCATTAAAATCGGTTGTTGACGGTGTTTTATAATATGCTTCAACGATTTTTGCTTTATTTCTAGCTGGGTAACTGACGTTAACAACTTGAATCGGAGTTGGTTTTTTATGAATAACCGCAATCCCTTGATTCAGATAAAATGTGTTTGTGACATCAATATCAGCTTCCAGAGTCATACCTAAATTGGCATAATTTTTCGTTTTTGGCTCAACTTGTTTTTTATTCGGATATTTTATCATTCTATCACCAGCTTTAGTATAGCATATTTTAAGGTTAAAAGGATTGTATTAAGCAAGAAAAATTGGTATAATACAAATAGATTATAATTCGTTACAAAAGGAAGTTGATCATGAGTAAGATTAGATTTTTTGCTCTAGGTGGACTAGGCGAGAACGGAAAGAACATGTATGTTATTGAAGTTGATCGTGATTTGTTCATTTTAGATGCAGGTATTAAGTATCCCAGTTCAGAACTGTATGGAGTAGATGAGATAATCCCGGATTATCGTATTTTAATACGTGCAAAAGACCGCATCCGTGGTATTTTTATGTCGCACGCCCATGAAGATCATATTGGAGCTTTACCACATATTTTAAGGGACTTAAATGTGCCTGTTTACGCAACCAGATTTACAATGGAGATAATTAAAGATAGTCTCAAAGAAGAAGGTTATGACTTAGATACACTAACCCTTCATGAAATCACCCAAAATTCAATTGTTCGGTTTGATCAAACGCGTGTTACATTTTTTAATACAACACATTCAATTCCTGAATCAATTGGGATTGCAGTTCATACCATTGATGGTGTGATTGTTTATACGAGTGACTTTACCTTTGACCAAGGAAATGAGATTAGATATCAAACCGATTTTCGGAAAATTAATGAACTATCAGAAAAAACTGTCTTAGCAGTTTTAATTGAGTCATTAGGTTCAACCTTAGTTATCAATGGTGGCGTAAACCAAGCTTTGACCCAAAAACTAAATAGTATCTACACTAACGCTGAAGGAAGAATTATCGTTTCCTTGTTTTCATCTGATTTAAAGAAAATTCAAAAGATCATTGATATTTCCCTGGTCCATAACAAGAAGATTGCAATTATTGGCCGCAGGGCACAAAGAATTGTTGATATTGCAATCGAACTAGGGTATTTGAGGATTCCAAAGGAATCTTTGATTAATTTAAGATATATTGATGATAAAAACAAAAATA
>JBAYPP010000112.1:0-3276 GCA_041677585.1 Acholeplasmataceae bacterium | reverse complement strand
ATTCGCCAAGTTTTTATGAAGAAAATCTAAGCTGGATGAAAAAACGCGAAAGTATATTGGAACCAATATTCACAAATGCTGTTTTCTTAGATGCAATGGAGCGTTTGACAAACAGTGCTGAAAGTTATGATTCGCGTTCTATCATTAATAATATAACAGCCAAAACACTCATTGTAGCAGCAGATGAAGACTATTTAACACCAATGGCCAACCAGAAGGAATTACAGCATTTAATCACCGATTCCAAACTGATTATTATCCCTGGTGTTGGTCACGCATCAATGTATGAGACACCAATGCTGTTTACAAGTTTAGTCTTAGGTTTTGTCTTAACTGAGGATGAAAAATATTTAATTTAAAAGGGGGATTATTTTGGAAAAAAGACAAGTAGTACTAAGAAACGGTGAAGTCATTCACTATTTGGAACAGGGTGCTGGAGATAAGACCTTGTTGCTAATCCATGGTAACTTTTCTTCCAGTTTGCATTTCACACCTTTATTGAAAAGACTACCAAAAAGTGTTCGATTGCTTGTTCCAGATTTAAGGGGATATGGCGATTCAACATACTATCGCCGCATTAACTCTTTAACGGATTTTGCAGAAGACATGGCGTTTTTCTTAAAGGCAAAAAATGTTGAAAAAGTAGATGTCGTTGGTTGGTCATTAGGTGGAGGAGTTGCATTAGAACTGGCTGCTGATTATCCAGAACTTGTGAACAAATTAGTCTTAATAAATTCAACGACTCATCGTGGATATCCAATCTTTAAAAAGGATGCAAATGGACTGCCGCAAGTCGGGCAGATTTATCAATCGCCAGAAGAATTAGAATCTGATCCAGTTCAAGTTGTTCCATTGTTAACAGCAATCAAAAATAAGGATTTTAATATAATGAGTTACATTTTTGATGCAACCATTTATACAGTGGGTAAACCCAGTATAGAAGACAATAAAATCTGGATTGAAGAATCATTGAAACAAAGAAATTTAATCGATGCTGATTGGGCACTGGCAAATTTGAACATGTCAGATATTCATAACTTCTACAATGCTGGAACACAGAAAATAAGAAGAGTAAAGGCGAAGGTGCTTCACACCTGGGGTGACAAGGATATAGTTGTTCCAGAATACATGGTGTTAGAAAATATCAAAGCATTAAAGAATTCATCTACTTATATCAAGTATGAAAATTGTGGACATTCACCGTTAGTAGATGTTCCGGATCAATTAGCAAAAGATATCTTAGAATTTATTGAATTGAATAAAGAATAGTTAACCTTAAAGAATGATGTTAACAACAGCTGTATCATAATTGTGATATGGCTTTTTTTTATCTATAGACCAATCATGATAGGATGCTAGAAAATAATTTAAAAATGTATGTTTACTATATGTAAACAAATGTGCCTTTTTCAATATATTCAAAAATGAGTGTTTTTTAGATGTCAAAGAAATAGGCATAGGTATAGAAGGCAAGTAAAAATTACAAGTCGCATTTTTATTAAACCAATCTCTTATTCTCTCGAATCTAGCAGGACTGAATTTTATAGCTGCAAATAATTTTTCATTTTGAAAAGATAGATTCAAATCATTGTCATTTTAATTTTTCTAAGAAGAATGTATTTGCATATAAGTATATGCGTATTGAATGCAAGTAAAACCTTAACGATATTTTTGACGCAACCAGTTTTTTGGAAAAAAAAGGAAATATTGAAATTATCTAACAATAATAGGTTATGCTAAAAGCGGTTTTCTAATAAAAAGAAGAAATCGAAAATTATAAATTGCAAGTTTACTAAAACTAATCTTTTTTGAGCAATATTATTTTTTATATATTTTATAATTATAAGTATGAAAAAGAAGTCCCTAGATTTACCCATAAAACTAGTTTATTAAGATCAAAGGATTTTACACGCACACCAAAACTTAAAAACATTATCCCAAAGAATGTGACACCTATTTATACAATAAAAGAAGAAGTAAAGAGCTTGGTGGTATTATGCAAGATTTATTTGGTGAAATGACGTCTAAGAGACGCTAAAAGCATTATACATACATTTGTCCAAGATAAGCAGCTTAAACAGCGCTCAGACTACTCTCGATAAACATAAATACCATCAAAACAAGCGTGAGAATATAATTAACCATGAAAACACTAGTATAATAGCATTTTAATATAGCAATTTGCCATTCATTAACCCGATTATTCACGGTAAAACACACTCTCTTATTTTGCTTTTGTTCGTATAATATATATTATGTAAACCATATGATGACGCCTTTACTGTGCTATCAATGGGTTTTATGTGGAAATGTTGATTAGTTAAATGCTCTCTTATTTCAAGGTCGGTGGTGTGTTTTTGCTAAAAGCTGTCAAAAATACAGTTATAGTAAACTTATAAATTAATATGTTTTAAAATTGACTCTATGATATAATAATTATGGTGATTATATGAGAAAAAAATCAATTATGATTGTGTTTACAGGCGGTACAATATCAATGCATAAACACGAATCAACTTTTAAAACTGTCATTAATGACAACCAAAATGAACTATTGAAAATACTTGAGTCTAACATCCCACACGTGGAACTGCTGTCTCATCAATTTTCAATGAAACCTTCGCCTGCCGTTACACCAGGTGATATGTTTAATTTGGCTAAACTTACAAATCAGTACATTGAAAATCCTAATATAGATGGCGTTGTTATAACTCACGGAACTGACACTTTAGAAGAAACAGCGTATTTCTTAGATCTTTATCTAAACACAAAAAAACCGGTTGTTGTAACTGGATCAATGCGTAACTTCTCTGAACTTGGTTATGATGGACTGAGCAATCTACACTCTTCAATCTTGGTTGCTTCTTCTAGTGAGTCGAAAAATTTAGGAATTCTTGTTGTCTTAAACGATGAGATCAATTCAGCTCGTGAAGTTACAAAATCTCATACGATGGCCTTAGACACGTTTAAGTCCTTAGAATTTGGCCCGCTTGGAATAGTTGACCAGGAACGCGTAATCTATTATCGCAACACTCACCATCACGAGTCCTTCATTACACCTAATCAACTTTCAGCAGATGTTGAGATTGTTAAAGCTTCTGCTGGCTCAAGTTCAGTTTTACTAAACTTACTAATTGACCAAAAAATAAATGGTATCATTGTTGAAGCCCTAGGACGCGGTAATGTACCCGAGACTATGGTCGATGGTATCAAGCGTGCAATCAAAAACAATATTCCTGTGATTATCACTTCTAGATCTCCGATGGGTCGTGTCTT
>JBAYPP010000111.1:0-3297 GCA_041677585.1 Acholeplasmataceae bacterium | reverse complement strand
ATATGAGAACCTAATACCAAGTTCTTATTGTGGTTTTTCTTTAATAGAATTGCACCAGCACCTGCGCCTAAGTCATACATCATACTCATTGGTTTATCGGTATAATCAACAAAATCTAAGTTTCTATAACCACCGACTACTAAGATAATATCTATTTCATCATCCGCAATTAACATATCTTTAGCCATTTTAATTGCTGATACTGTTGTACAACATCTGTTTTGGACATCAATCCCCCATGCATTCGTGGCGCCTATTTCATGTTGAACATAAAGCGCACTTGTGGTTAAAGGGTATTCTTTCCATTCTTCAGTAACATCTAAAATGACATCAATATCAAGCGGGTTTATCCCAGCTCTTTTAATGGCATCTTTAGCGGCTTTTACTGCCATTGCTTGAGATCCATCAACAATCCCAGGACCAGGGATCGGTTTCTCAATAATCCCAAGTTTATCAATAACGGCTTGTTCAGTCCAAAAGCCGTTTGTTGCTTCACTTATTTCTTTTGCGGTCATTCTTCCTTCTGGTATATAGATACCGGTTGAAAGAATTCCTACATTTGTTTTATGCATCGTATTATTACCTCAATCACATATTTTTATTATACATTTCCATTTAAGAAAACGCTATCATTAATTAGAAAATCCAAATTCTTTTTTAGAATTTGGAATTATTCTATTATAATCGCATACCACCATTAACTGATAAAACGTGACCAGTTACGTAAGATGATTCATCTGATGCTAAGAACAAAGCAGCATTTGCGATTTCAATTGGTTGACCGAGTCTACCAATCATTGTTTGATCAGCAAACTTTTTCAAAAGATCTTCTGGCACTGTTTTCATCATATCTGTCATGATATATCCCGGTGCAATCGCATTTACACGAACAGGAACACCTTTTCGAGCCAATTCCTTTGCCCACGTTTTCGTTAAACCAATCACGCCAGCTTTGGTTGCTGCATAATTGGTTTGACCAATGTTGCCGTATTCACCAACGATGGATGAGATATTAATGATGGAGCCACCACCAATCTCACGCATTTGAACGCCAAATAATCTAGCCATATTGAATACGCCAGTTAAGTTTACTGAAATAACCGCATTCCATTGATCGTCTGTCATTTTGTGTAACATAGAATCTCTTGTGATGCCGGCATTGTTAACTAAAATATCGACTTTACCATACTTTTGAATAACCCAATCATAGAATACTTGAACCTCTTCAGTTGAAGTAATGTTTAATTTATAGCCTTCTACATTTTCTTTTTCATAAGTTAAATCTAACATGTCCACAGCAATTACTTTCGCCCCGTTGTCAGCGAATAATTCTGCCATTGATTGTCCTAAACCTTTAGCGCCGCCTGTTATAACAGCAACTTTATTTTCTAATCTTTTCATATTCTTTCTCCTTTTATCTCTTGATTAAGATAGCAGTACCCATACCGCCACCAATACATAAACTTGCTAACCCTAAATGTTTGTTTTGTTTAATCATTTCATGAACTAATGTAACAATAATTCGATTCCCGGATGCACCAAGTGGGTGTCCTAAGGCAATTGCGCCACCATTAACGTTAGTCATTTTTAATAGTGCTTCTTTATTAACACCATGTTGTTCAGCCAACTCATTGATAACACCTAAACTTTGTGCCGCAAAAGCTTCATTAAGTTCAATAATTTCTAAATCAGATAATTTAACATTCGCTTTTGATAATACATTGTTAATGGCAGGAACTGGACCAAGACCCATGTAATTAGGGTCTAATGCACCTTGACCTACTTCTACTATTTCAGCTAATATATGAAGGTTATGTTTCTTAACAGCCTCTTCACTTGCGATAACAACAAATGATGCACCATCGTTAATTCCACTTGAACTACCAGCAGTAACAATCCCGTCTTGTTTAAAGGCAGGTCTTAGTTTTGCTAGCTTTTCTAGGTTCGTTGATCTATTTGGATATTCGTCTTTATCAAAAACAACTGTTTCTTTTCTTGATTTAATTTCAATTGGAATTATCTCTTCAACAAATTTATCGGTATCAACAGCGTTAATAGCCCTTACTTGTGATTCATAGGAGAACTTATCTAGTTCTTCTCTTAATAATTTATGTTTTTCTGCAATGTTTTCAGCTGTAATTCCCATATGAATAGGAGAAAAAGAATCCATTAGGGCATCTTTTAAGATTGTATCTTGAAATTCTAAATTACCCATTTTCACACCACTTCTAACTTTACCAGAAACGATATAAGGGGCATTACTCATAGATTCAACACCACCGGCAACAACGACATTGTTAAATCCAGCTTGAATTGACATAAATCCGTTCATAACAGATTTCATCCCTGATCCACACACCATGTTGACTGAATAGGCAGGCACATCGAATGGAATTCCAGCTTTAACCGAAATTTGTCTAGCAACGTTTTGACCAAGTCCTGCAGAGATTACATTCCCAACGATAACTTCATCAATTGCTTCTTTTGGAACTTTACGTTTGTCCAACATTTTTGATACAACTTGAACACCTAATTCATCTGCAGTAACATCTTTTAAAATAGAGTTAAAGCTGGCGATAGGGGAACGATTTGCAGCAACAATAAAAACTTTTTTACTCATAAGAGTCTCCTTTATTTTATAGTAGTGTAATGAAAATAAATGTCCGTTTTCAAAGGTGAACATTTATTCATGTTACAAATAATTCTACAACACCCTATTTCGAATGTCAAGCGCTTACATTATTTTTTATTAAAATTATAAAGAGCGTTTTCATTATTTATAATTTTATATACAAGTATATAACTTTTTTGCGTGAAAGTTCTCAGTGATTTGGCTTGTATTTTTAGCCCAAAACCTTTAAAATGGAAAGTGGTGATTAAATGAAACTAAGTGAAATTAACAAACCAAAGACTTCACGTGGTGAAAAAACATTTAATAAAATCGTTAAAACCGGAAAAACATTATTTGCAAAACAAGGTTTCTATGCGACCTCTATCAATGAGATCATAGAAAAATCGAATGTAGCAACCGGTACTTTTTATATTTATTTTGAATCAAAAACCGCTCTTTATCTATATATATTAGAGCAGTACCAACATTCGATTCGAACAGCATCTTCTATTGCTGCTGAAGGGTTAACAAATCGTGTTGATATTGAAAAGGCTGGGTTAAAAGCTTTTATTAAGTATGTGCTTCATGATAAACTTGCCTATAAAATTATTTGGGAGTCGTTAACCGTTGACTATAACATTTTTAGAAATTACTATGAATCTTTCTCAAATAGATATGTTCAAGGT
>JBAYPP010000110.1:0-3303 GCA_041677585.1 Acholeplasmataceae bacterium | reverse complement strand
GTTTATATTCTTCTAAAATTTGATAAATGAAATCTTTTCCGAATCTTTCATTATAGATTTTGTTCTTTGACAGTTCGATAAAATAATCATCGTACATAAAACTTACAAAATCAAACACGTCACTGTATTTTTCAAAATCCTTACGAGGTTTTTCTTGATCTCTACCAATATTAACAATAGACTTAAAATAATCTTCGTCTCTATTAATCAATGCTAATAATTTTGAATCATAATGAAGCGCATATTCTTTTGCATTTTTTACAAATGTATCACCATTCATCATGGCCAATCGATCTTTTGAAATAGACTTGATTTTATCTATATCAAACAAAGCCCCGTCATAACTCATTTTGTTGAATGTCAGATGAAAATCATACACATCTGCTTGTGGGTTTTCGATTCGCCATTCTTCAAAATTGCTATTAGCTAAGGTCATTAAGTACTCGATAAAACCTTCAATTGGATAACCTTTTTCTAAAAAATAATCAACGCTTGCCTCTTCATCCTTACGTTTAGACAATTTTCTTCGTTTTCCTTCATCCATCTTCATAATCACAGGAAAATGTGCGTATATCGGTTTTGGAAAACCTAGTGCATCAAATATCTCCAAATGAATTGGTGCAGATGAAATCCATTCTTCTCCACGTGTTACATGCGTTGTTCTCATAAAATAATCATCGACAACATGAGCAAAGTGATAAGTAGGTAATTGATCACTCTTCATAATCACAATGTCTAAAATATTCTCTGGAAATTCAATTTTACCTCTGATGGCATCTTCAAAGGATACCCGTTTATTTTCATCACCATGAGATTTAAAACGGATAACGTAATCTTGACCTAAAGCGATTCTTTCAATGATGTCTTCTTCCGATAAATGACGACATTTTGCAAATTCATGATAATACCCTGGGAGCAGTTTATGCTCTTCTTGATACTTTCTTATTTGATCTAAATCATCGTGACTACAAAAACATGGATAGGCTAACCCTTTCTCAATCATTTCTTTAATCACTGTATGATATATTTCTTTTCTTTCAGATTGCATCATCGGACCATAGACTGAAGGTTCCAAATAGCTTTCATCAGGAATGATTCCAAAAACTTTAAGTTGCTCAATCACTTTATCTCCAGAGCCTGAAATTTCTCGTTTTTGGTCGGTATCTTCTAATCGCAAAAAGAAAACACCATTCGTTTGCTTTGCAAAACGATAACTGACCAAAGACGTAAACAATGACCCTGTATGTAAAAACCCAGTTGGGCTTGGCGCAAATCTAGTCACCATCGCACCATCTGGTAGTTTTCTATTTGGAAATCTTAATTCTAAATCACTCATTTTTTGTTTGATATGTGGGAAAACCATTTCCGCTACTCTTTTCATAACTCACGTATAATTAAATCATCTAAAAGATGTTTAATTATTACTCCTTTCAATCTTTAGTTTATATCACTCAATACTGAGTGTTATAATATAAATACACTGTGGATTTGTTTCTATAATACTATACTGCATCAGTGCAAGTATTCGAGGTGACTCAAACCACAGTTTTTTATTTGAATAAGTTTTAATAGTTTGTAAAGCTTCGAGCTTTTATATTCGTGATTAAACAGATAAGAAACTGTATCTTACCACAGTGTACGAAATCCATCTATGGAGGTGACACTATGTACTTAATCGGAATTGATATTTCCAAGTACAAACACGACTGTTTCATAGCGACTGAAACAGGAGAAATCATCAAAGACACATTTTCATTTACCAACAATCAACAAGGATTTACAGAATTTCACAATGTCCTACAAAGTTTAGATCCTAGCCAAACAAAAAGGATAGGCCTTGAAGCTACAGGACATTACGGCCGTAACCTTAAAATGTTTTGCGACAAACACGGTTACACCTATATGGAATTTAATCCATTCTTAGTGAAGAAGTTTTCCACAAGCCTAACACTAAGAAAAACTAAGACTGATAAAGTCGATTCTCGACTTTTATCAATGATTTTACTGTCCGTAGAATACAAAGTCTACCCAGTTAAATCATACCACATTGAAGACATTAAGTCACTCACACGTTATTATAAAACACTTACAAAGAAGCGTTCTAAAGAAATTGTCAATCTAACAAACATCTTAGATTATATTTTTCCAGAGTTTAAACCATTCTTCAGCAACAAATTCTCAAAGACCGCATTGTTCATCTTAAAAGCCTATCAAACAACTGAGAAGATTTCAAATATGAATAGTAAATCTCACCAGAAACTAAACAATCTATCTAGAGGAAAGTTTTCATATGCGAGATTTATTAAACTAAAACTCTTAGCAAAGGAAACAATTGGATCATCTAGTTCGGTACTTAACACACAGCTTCAATCGTGCCTACGAGTATATTCAGTCCTAGAACATGAGATTAAGAATACTACTGATACTCTTCTAGAATTGTCAAAAACAATTGACTCACCCGTGTTCTCAATCAGAGGAATAGGTCCTGTCTCCGCTCTTTCAATTATTTCTGAATATGGAAATTTTACATCATTCAACTCACCAGCAGCAATGCTTTCCTTCGCTGGATTAGAACCGTCCGTTATTCAATCTGGGACAATTGAGAAAACTGGTAAAATGGTTAAGCGAGGATCTGGATATCTTAGAGAAACAATTATGAATGCCGCTCCGTTCTTTTACATGTATAATCCAACAATCTATGACTATTATCACAAGAAGCGCAGTGAAGGAAAATCTCATCGAGTCGCTTTGACTCACGTCGCAAAAAAAATGATCAGAATAATTTTTCATTTAGTGCGCAACAACGAATCTTTTGATGAAGAAAAACTAAAATAACTACAAGGCTTAGTCGCTAAAGCAACTTAGTTATTCCAATACTAAAAAATCCAACTCTCATTGAAGAGCATTTTCAGTGTGACTAAACTACTCTTATCATAAAACTCTTGACTTATAATAGTTTGTCACCTCGTTAGAATATTCGAATTCAATGACAATATTATACCATAAATGATTAAAAATAAATAACGCTAAATTGCCCGATAAAGAATTGACTTTCATGGTTTGCTATGCTAATATCGATGATGGATTAGAAGTGAGGTACATATGACAATTTATCAATATGAAGATCAATTTTATCAAATTTTAAAGGAAGAACTTGTTCCAGCGAAAGGATGTACCGAACCTATCGCGATTGCTTTTGCGGCGGCAAAGGCAAGAGCTATATTAGGTGACTATCCGAACAAAATAATTGTCTCAGCAAGTGGCAATTTAATCAAAAATATTCGTTGTGTTACTGTCCCTAAT
>JBAYPP010000109.1:0-3320 GCA_041677585.1 Acholeplasmataceae bacterium | reverse complement strand
GGTCACGCAGCTGTTTTTGCAGCGTCATTGGCAAAGCAAAAGGAACGTGTCTTCTTACCCCTATACGCAACATTCGCACAAAGAGCGTTTGATCAAATCCTAAATGATATAGCTAGACCAAACTTACCGGTTGTGATAGGAATTGACAGAGCAGGTTTAGTCGGTGAAGACGGATCAACCCATCAAGGAATTTATGATGTCTCAATGTTTAACTTGATGCCAAACATTAAAATTGCAAGTCCGAAATCAATGCAGGAAGCAGCGAATATTATCTATCAGGCATTTACGAAATCTGAAGGACCTGTTGTCATTCGTTATCCAAAAGGACAAATCTTAGAAGAAAAACTTACTTTTGAAGAAAACAATTATGAATGGCGCGTTTTAAAAGAAGGGAATCATTTGGTTGTTTTGGGATATGGTTCAATGATGGATAAAGTTGTAGCTAAAATGAATGCTGAAAAAATGAATGGTGCTGTTGTCTATACGACTTGGATTAAACCAATTGATGAAATGATGTTACATAAAGTGTTAAAAGACAATAATCGTGTTGTTGTTTATGAAGAGCAAGTAAGTGCAGGTAGTTTATATCCACAGATTTTGGATTTTATGGCAAAACACAACTATCATAATAAGATAATTAATATAGCTGTCCCCAATCAAATAATTGAGCATGGGAAGTATTTAGACATTATCAAAAGATTAAATTTGGATGTTAACAGTATTATCGAAAAAATCAAAGAGTTTAGCAGACAATAAAATGATCAAGGAATTTATCGTATGAGAATCGATCAATATTTACTGGAAAAGAAGTTTGTCAAATCAAGAAGTCAGGCCGCTGACTTAATCAAACGCAATTATATTCTGATTAATGGAAATGCAGTTAAAAAAGCAGGTTTAGAAGTAAAATCAACTGATCAAATAACGATTTTACAAAAGAAAACGTTCGTTAGTCGGGCAGGCGAAAAACTGGATCATTTTTTAAATGAGATCAATTATGATATTACTGATAAAGTCATTGTTGATGTTGGCTCTTCAACTGGGGGATTCACCGATTGCGTAATTCAACGCGGTGCTAAACATGTGTATTGTTTTGATGTTGGTAGTGATCAAATGGATCGAACATTAAGTCAGCACCATAAAATATCTTTGTTTGAAAAAACAAACATTTTAAAAGCAGCTTTAGACCCAGTTGATTTGGTTTTGATTGATGTATCCTTTACATCGATATTGCCTATTGTCAAATATGTTTCAAATTTTACAAGAGAAATCATTGCCCTAATTAAACCACAGTTTGAAGTGGGTAAGGGACAAGCAAAAAAAGGGATTGTTAAGCAAAAAGACTTGCGTGATAAGGTGATAAGCAATTTAATTGAAGCATTTAGTACTTTTGGCCTAAAACTTGTTGATTTACAAGAATCGCAAGTAATCGGCAAAAAGGGAAATCAAGAATATTTTATGTATTTAGTAAGTAAAACAATGACGGAGGATTAGCATGCTTTGTGCACTAAAAGTTCAAGACTTTGCGTTAATTGAAGATTTAGAAATTGAATTCAAACCGAACATGACCGCTTTAACTGGTGAAACAGGGGCAGGTAAAACAATTATTTTAGAATCACTTCATTTATTATTTGGTAAAAGAGCTGATCAACACATGATCCGCCATGGCGCTGAAAAAGCATTTGTCGGTGGTTTTTTTAAATTGACAAAACTCCAGCAAGAAAAACTTGATTTACCGGAGATGATTTCAATTGAAAGAACACTTGATGCAAAAGGCAGACACGATATGCGCTTAAACAAGGAAGTTGTTACAGTGCAAAAAGTGCGTGAAGTTATGCAAGCAATCGGAAGTATTCATAGCCAAGGTGAAACACTGCAATTGTTAGATAGAACAAGCTATCTAAGTTTTATTGATCAAGTTGATGAAAAGAAGACAAATGAATTGTTGAATGACTATTTAATAAAAAGAAGTGATTATTTGGATAAGCAAAGAAAGCTTGCTCAACTAAGAAACAAGCGGCAAGAAAGCATTCAAAAAAAGGAATTCTTGGAGTATCACCTTAATGAGTTAAAGGCATTTAATTTAAAATCCGGTGAAAAGGAACAGTTAACTGAAGAAGTTGAGAAACTAAAAAACTATGATAAAGTATCGCAACAGCTAGTAACGGCTATTCAAGCCCTAGATAGTGAAGTGTTTCAGCTTGACCTGATCTACGAAGCAGCAAAAGCAGTCGAAAAGATCGCTAATTTAGATGAAACATATCAATCGATTAAAGACCGATTGCTAAGTAGTTACTACGAACTTGAAGACGTTAAAGAGAATCTTCGTTCCAGCTATAGTGGTTTAGACTATCAAGAAGACGTTTTCAATTCAATGCAGGAACGTATTTTTGATATCAATCGATTGGAACAGAAATATCATAAAACTGAAACGGAATTGATTGACTATTTAGCAGAGGTTGAAGAGGAACTAAATTTGATTACTGATTATGACGGATATTTAAAACAAGTATCAGATGCATGTGATAAAGCCTTTGAAACTGCTTTTGCTGCTGGTGCTAAATTAAGTAGTCTACGACAAAAACTCGCGAAAACGTTAATTGAAGAAGTCTTACTTGTTTTAAAAGATTTAGATTTGGAAAAAGCAAGTTTGACCGTTGAGTTTGAGGAAAATAAAACAGAACTGTTTGAAACAGGCGTTGATCAAATTGAGTTTTTGATTTCACTAAACGAAGGTGAACCGGAAAAACCACTAAGTAAAATCGCTAGTGGTGGTGAAAGAGCTCGCTTTATGCTGGCACTAAAGAGTATTTATGCGAAAAAGAATGATCTGTCACTTTTAGTTTTAGATGAAATTGACATTGGAATCAGCGGTAAAACTGCAGCGAAGGTTGCAAACAAGATGGCTGAACTAGGTAAAGAGATGCAAGTATTGGTTATTACGCATTTACCACAAGTAGCGGCTAAGGCAAATCACCATTATCAAATCTACAAAGAAAAAGAAAAAAACCGAATGGTTACTCGGTTAGAAATGTTGGATGGGCAAAAACGAATTGAAAAACTGGCTTTAATGCTATCTGATGACAAGATTTCTTCGTTTGCGATTGAACAAGCAAAAGTGCTATTAAAAAAAGAAGAAAAGTTGCATTAACTTTTCTTACTCTTTATGCAGTACTGCTGATAATTGCTAAAATCAACGAGACAATAATTAAACCAGCCATTCCAAAGATAATGAGCCACAAAATAATTTTGCCCCAAACTGTTTCACTTGGATTTTTATATGATGTACTACGTATTTTACCTGTCTTTGCTGGTTGATTAGT
>JBAYPP010000108.1:0-3371 GCA_041677585.1 Acholeplasmataceae bacterium | reverse complement strand
TAGTTGATTTACCATGGAAAAAGGCAAGTCGTGATAACTATGATTTAAATCGGGTTAAGCAAAAACTTGATGAAAATCATTACGCTTTAGAGAAAGTAAAAGAAAGAATCATTGAGTATTTGGCCGTTAAGATTATGACCAAGCGCAATCCACAGACAATTTTATGTTTTGCAGGTCCTCCAGGAGTAGGCAAAACATCTTTGGCTGTATCAATTGCGGAAGCCTTAAACCGAAAATTTGTCAAACAATCACTTGGTGGTGTTCGTGATGAATCAGAGATTAGAGGACACAGAAGAACATATGTGGGAGCGATGCCGGGTAGAATAATTAAAGGAATGAAGGATGCGCAAACAATTAATCCTGTTTTCTTACTTGATGAGATTGATAAAATGTCATCTGACTATAAAGGTGATCCTGCTTCAGCAATGTTAGAAGTATTGGATCCAGAGCAAAATGCAAACTTTAGTGATCATTACCTAGAAGAGCCTTACAACCTATCACATGTCTTGTTTATTACGACAGCAAACTATTTAGAAAATGTCCCCGCACCATTAAGAGACAGAATGGAAATAGTAGAATTGAGTTCTTATACAGAACAAGAAAAATTTCAAATTGCGCGCCGACATTTAATAAAAAAACAACTAAAAGCACACGGATTAAAGGATGTTTCATTCTCAATCACCGATGATGCAATTTACTACATTATTCGTCACTATACGCGTGAAGCCGGTGTTAGAGAATTAAACCGTTATATTGGTTCTCTAGTTAGAAAAAGTATTAAGGAAATATTGCTAACGAAGGTAGCTAGCGTCAATATTACTGTCGACAATATTGAAAAATACATTGGCAAACAAAGGTTTGTCCATAACTTGGCTGACGAGAAGGAACAGATCGGTGTAGCTACAGGCCTAGCCTATACTGCTTTTGGTGGCGACACTTTACCAGTAGAAGTAACCTTTTATAAAGGAACAGGAAAACTTGTCTTAACCGGTAAATTAGGCGATGTAATGAAGGAAAGTGCGCAAACTGCACTAAGCTTGATTAAAGGAAAAGCGGATAAGATCGATATTGATCCGGAGTTATTTAATAATAACGACTTCCATATTCATGTCCCAGAAGGAGCAATTCCAAAAGACGGACCATCGGCAGGGATCACGATCGCAACAGCAATCGTATCAGCACTTACGAAAAAGTATGTTAGAAAAGATGTTGGCATGACAGGAGAAATTACCTTAAGAGGGTACGTCCTCCCAATCGGTGGTTTAAAAGAAAAAGCGATTGCCGCCCACCGAAGTGGATTGAAAACAATTTTGATTCCAAAAGAAAATATTCGCGATATCGATGATATTCCTGAGGAAGTAAGAAAGGCACTGAAGATTATTCCAGTTGAAAATATCATGGATGTCTTCCAAAACGCCTTTAAGTAAGTTATAATAAAAGTAGTCGACGACTACTTTTTTTACTATGGGAGAACAGATGATTAAAGAAGCTGAATATATTAAGGGTTTGACAAATTTAATTGATCAACCAGAACTATTACCACAGATTTTGCTGCTAGGCAGAAGTAATGTCGGTAAAAGTTCTTTTATCAATTCATTGACTAATCGGAAAAACCTAGCTAGAATATCAGTTAAACCAGGTAAAACAATCGTCCTAAATTATTATTTAATAAATCGAGCGTTTTATTTGGTTGATGCACCTGGTTATGGCTATGCTAAGCGCTCAAAGGATACTAGAGATGATTTTGTTCATATGATTGAAGCATATCTGCTTAACGCAACCCACTTAAAGGCAGTAGTCTTACTAATTGATTTTAAGGTTGGTCCAACCACAAGTGATTTAGGGACATATGTGTTTTTAAAATCACTTAATAAAAGCATTGTGGTTGTCGGAACAAAAAAGGACAAAGTACCAAAAACCCATCAATATAGACAGGAAAAAATAATTCGCGGTTTATTTGATGATCAGGTGGATATGACGTTTGTTTCAAATGTCACAAAGGAAAATATTGATTTAGTTAGACAAAAAATACTAACACTAGTAATGGGGGAAAGTAAATGAACAAAGTCGTTATTTTAACTGATTCAACTGCAGATTTAGGTAAGGAATTATTGGATTCGTATCAAATTGAATCAATTCCACTATTTGTTCTTTTTGGAGAAGAAAGTTTTCGCGATGGAATCGATATAACAACAAAAGAGTTATATGAGCGTGTCGAAAAAACAGGTATTTTACCAAAGACTTCGGCTGTCTCTCCAGGTTCTTTTTTTGCGTTTCTTGAGCCAAAAATAAAAGCAGGTTATGATGTTTTATATATGGGAATTGGTTCAAAATTTTCTGCAACATTCCAAAGTGCGCTTTTAGCTCAGAGCGAACTTCCAGAGAATCGATTTTTTATTGTTGACTCTAAAAATCTATCATCAGGAACAGGCTTACTATTATTAAAGGCGAAGGACTTGCGTGATAAAGGTCTATCTGCTAAGGAAATCAAAGCTGAAATTGAAAAAGTAGTTCCACGTGTCAAAAGTCAATTTGCGATCCAAACACTTGATTATTTGCATAAAGGCGGACGTGCAAGTGGTACAGCAAAATTATTTGGGACATTACTAAGAATTAAGCCAATTATTCAAGTTAGAAATGGCGAAATGAGTGTCTATAAAAAGCCGATCGGCAAAATGTCAAGAGCACTTGACATCATGCTAGATGATTTTTTTGCTGAGAAGGACAAACTGGATTTAGAGTATGTCATGATTACTCATTCTGAAGCCAATCGACATGCAAAGTATATGAAAGAAAAAATCAACAGCAAAGTAAAAGTTAAACATTTATTGGAAACGTATGCCGGTTGTGTAATATCAAGTCACTGTGGAAGCGGAACAATTGGTGTATTGTATCTTGTTAAGGAGTAATCACTTTACAAAGTAGCAAGTAAATGATAAAATTAAACTGCGTTGAAAAGGAAAGTACTGTGTTTTCTAAGAAACAGAGACAGATTGGTTGGTGCAAAATCTGCTAGAAGACATAAGAAAGTCACCTTGGAGCATGCAATGCGAAATTTCGTTAAGAGTAGTGTTGCACGTCTAATCTGCGTTAAGGATTTTGAGTGCTGGATAAATCCAGAACTAAGGTGGTACCGCGATTATTCGTCCTTAGATTTTTTCTAAGGACTTTTATTTTTGGGAGGAAATATGGATACTCTAGTAACAAGAAGATTAATTTTAAGACAATTAGAAAAAACAGATGCAGAAGCGATGTTTCAGTACGCACAAAAGACGAACATCGGTCCAATGGCTGGCTGGCGGCCCCATCAGAACATTGATGAAACAAAAGCTATTATCAACATGATGATCAATGAAAATGAGGTCTGGGCG
>JBAYPP010000107.1:0-3441 GCA_041677585.1 Acholeplasmataceae bacterium | reverse complement strand
TTAGCATTTTTATTTTTATATATTTTATAGTTAAATACATTAACTACATATACTTCTCCTTTTTATAGTTTTGCTATGATTATCTAATCCTTGAAAAGAAATACATTGTTTTCTTTAAAAAGCGTTTTATAACTAGCATCAAAATTAGAGGATTTATTCATTAAATAAATATAAGTATTATCGTAATAGACCGTATAGGGAAAATTATTTTCATGATATATTACATAAAACAAAGTAAAAAAATGTGTTTTAACACTTTCAAAATTTGAATCATCATAACGATAATTAAGAACAAAACTATAATAGCCGTTTGATTCAATAACATCTACCATTAAATAACTAAGCGGTAGAGTAGTCCAGTGTTCAATCGGATAAAAAACAAATTTGTATTCCCCATAAACATAATCGGTTTTTTCAAATTGGACTCCAACACTATAAAGATACTCCTTAGACAAACCTTCAGAGTAAAATATGTTATAACTTTCATCATTAAAATAACTTTTAAAGAAAGCTTTTTGAATTAACTCCTCTTCATTAGCAAAAGGATTATTATAGTTAAATCTTAGTTCTTCTGGTGTTATTTCCGATAATATATTTTTTAATCCATCCTGTCTAGTAAACCAATAGTCATTAATTTCGTAATCAAGATTGAAGTTTTGTGGGAAACCTAAAGAAACATAATCGGTTTTATCAATTTTTTTAGGATTGCATGAAACTAAAAAAAACAATAATAAAACAATAAAAAGCTTTTTTATCACTACAAAATCGCCTCCTTCTTATAGATGGTAAAAAGCAACAGTTTTTTCTACCATTGTTTTCCTCCTCTGTTTTTAGTTTAATTATTGTTTTGAACTCTTATTGTACTCAAAGTATATCACAATAAGATGTGCTTGTCCATTTCTCTCTAAGCTTCATGAAATTATACTTTTTTGAAAAATTTTTTCCGATCAAGATACATGTATTGATGCATTTCATTAGCGTCTTTAGCTAACCACGCCGGGTATTCGCTCTTAATGAATCCTATTTTTTCATACAAAACAATGGCTTTGTCATTGCTTTTATGTGGATCAACATAACATGTTTGTGCTTTTTCTTGTTCAAAAGCTTGACTTATAGTCTCTTTTAAGGCCCAATAGGCAATACCTTTTCCTCTTGCTTTTTTAAAAAGTTTAATGTCTAAAACAACATAACCGTTTTCTAAAATATCATAAAAAGATTCACCACAATAAGTATTTTCATCATCATAAATCGAAAAATGTCTTCTATTTTCTTGTTTTTCTTTTGTCCACTTTAACCAGTTTTCTAGTTGCTGCATTGTAACCTCTAGGCCGTTTGCAAAACCGACAAACATCATCACTTCTTTATCCTTCCATAAAGCCATAACATTTTCTAAATCATGTTGATCTGTTATTTTTAAAATCATATTTTCCCCTGTTTCATAAGTTTTTTACCCTAATCATAAATGATTTTGGTTCCAGCCTGATTATTAATCGCTCTTTCTGCTTGATCAAGTGATGCAATTAATGATGGTTTTTTTGTTTTCCTCGTAAATTCCATACATGCTTCAATTTTTGGCAGCATTGATCCCTTCTTAAAATGATCTTCTTTAATCAGCTTTTCTAATTCACTTACTGTGACAACATCTAATGCTTTTTCATTTGGTTGATTGTAGTTAAGGTACACCTTATCAACCGCTGTTAAAATAATTAACGTATCAGCATCAATGATTTCTGCAACCTTAGCGCTAGCATAATCTTTATCGATTACGGCATCAATACCAATCAACTTATTATCTTGATAGATCACGGGAATGCCGCCACCACCTGCTGCAATGACAATCTCCCCTTTTTCTAGCAAATAATTAATGCCTTCTTTTTCAATGATATCAATTGGTTTTGGACTGGCAACAACCCTTCTGTATCCTCTGCCTGCATCTTCTTTCATTGCATAACCGCGTTTTTGACTTATCTGTTCTGCCTCTTGTTTGGTGTAGAATGAACCGATTGGTTTGGTTGGATCGTTAAATGCTTCGTCCTTTTCATCAACTAATACTTGGGTAACGATGGTTGTTATTTTTTTGTTGCTGCTTTCAGTTCTTAGTTTGTTATAGAAGGCGTTTTGAATATGAAAGCCTATATAGCCCTGACTCATCGCTCCACACTCCGCAAATGGCATTTCCGGCGTTGACCTTGATTCATTAAAGGCTAAATTAATCATTCCAACTTGTGGGCCATTACCGTGGACTATAACAACACTGTTATTGTTTTTTATGAGCGGATATAAAGCATCAGCTACTTTAGCTAACAATTGCTTTTGCTCAACCGGATTATTGCCTAAGGCGTTGCCGCCTAAAGAGATTACATACTTATTCATTATCTTTTAAGGTAGCTAGCATGATTGCTTTAATCGTATGCATTCTATTTTCAGCTTCTTCAAAAACAAGTGATTGTGTTGATTCAAGGACACCATCGGTTACTTCTAAATCACCCTTTTGCACAGATGGATATTGTTGACCAAATGTTTGCGCGATATCAATTCCCACTTCTGTATCCATTCCATGAAATGCTGGTAGACAGTGAAGGAATATTGCGTTCTTTTTAGCGCGTTTCATTAATTTTTCATTTACTTGATAAGGGTGTAGTAAAGCGATTCTTTCCTTCCATACCTCTTTTGGTTCTCCCATTGATACCCAAACGTCTGTATAAAGAATATCAGCACTATCAGCACCTTCTTCAGCGCTTTCGGTGAAGGATAATGAACCCCCTGATTTTAAGGCGATTCCCATACATTGATCAATTAACTTTTGGTCAGGCCAAAGTCTCTTTGGTGCTGCAGCAGTAAAATGCAGTCCCATCTTCGCACAGCCAATCATTAAGGCATTACCCATGTTATTTCTAGCATCACCAAAATAAGTGAACTTCAACCCTTCTAATTTGCCAAAGTGTTCCTGAATTGTTAAGAAGTCTGCAAGTATTTGTGTTGGATGATCTAAATCCGTTAAACCATTCCAAACCGGTACGCCTGAGTATTTAGCTAAGATTTCTACATCTTCTTGTAAATAACCTCTAAACTCAATTCCGTCATACATTCTGCCTAAGACTCTGGCTGTATCTTTAACAGATTCCTTTTTACCCATCTGTGAACCAGATGGTCCAATGTATGTTACTCCCATTCCTAGATCTTGGGCACCAACTTCAAATGCACATCTTGTTCTTGTTGAATCCTTTTGAAATAATAAAACAACATTCTTTCCAACCAAATGTTTATGTAGCTGACCGTTTTTTTTCTCTTTTTTTAGTTTTGCAGCTAAGTCAATTAAATACTGGATCTCTGCTTTTGTGTAATCTAATAGTGTTAAAAAATGTCTTCCCTTTAAGTTCATCATTCATTCTCCTTTTGTCTTCTTATATTTCTTCACGTTCTAATGGCATACTCATACAG
>JBAYPP010000106.1:0-3480 GCA_041677585.1 Acholeplasmataceae bacterium | reverse complement strand
GATGATGCTGATCATCAAGTTGAAGCTGCTTCAACCGGATCATTATCATTAGATATCGCCCTTGGCATTGGTGGTTATCCGAAGGGAAGAATCGTGGAAATTTATGGGCCAGAAAGTTCAGGAAAGACAACAGTTGCATTGCATGCGATTGCTTCAGTTCAAAAAAACGGAGGGTATGTTGCTTTTATCGATGTTGAGCATGCGCTGGATCCCAAGTATGCTAAAGCGCTAGGTGTCGATGTAGACAACCTAATTCTTTCCCAGCCAGATACTGGGGAACAAGCTTTAGAAATAACCGAAGCCCTAATTAGAAGCGGTGCAGTTGATTGTATCGTAATTGACTCAGTCGCAGCACTTGTACCAGAAGCAGAAATTAGTGGTGAAATGGGTGATTCACATGTTGGTTTACAAGCCCGTTTAATGAGCCAAGCAATGCGTAAACTTTCAGGTGCGATCTCAAAAGCAAATACAACCGCTCTTTTCATTAACCAAATTCGCGAAAAAGTTGGTGTTATGTTTGGTAATCCAGAAGTAACACCAGGCGGAAGAGCACTTAAATTTTATGCCTCAGTTCGTTTGGAAATCAGACGTGGCGAACAAATTAAGAATGGAACGGATATTATTGGAAATAAAACAACAATTAGAGTTGTTAAAAATAAAGTTGCCCCACCATTCAAATCGACTGTTGTGGATTTAATTTATGGTCAAGGGATCTCCCAGACTGGTGAGTTAGTTGATTTAGCTTCGGAGCTTGATTTGATTCAAAAATCTGGTGCCTGGTATTCATATAATGGTGAA
This sequence comes from Acholeplasmataceae bacterium, assembly GCA_041677585.1. Lineage (GTDB taxonomy): Bacteria > Bacillota_I > Bacilli_A > Acholeplasmatales > Acholeplasmataceae > JBAYPP01. The sequence continues at coordinate 2,682 of JBAYPP010000106.1, read as the reverse complement.
CGAATTGGACAAGGAAGAGAGAACGCAAAACAGTTCTTAGTTGACAATCCAGAAATCTATGAATCGATTCATAAAGCCGTTTTAGAACATTATGGTATAAATAAATAGATCAATAAAAAAAGCCCAACGGGCTTTTTAATTTCCTGAAATGACAACTTCTGGATTTTCATTCTTTAAGTTCAACTTTAAGTAATAGGGGGTACTGTCATTATCACCAAGGATACTTGACTGTGTATAGATCACTTTCAAGTAAAGGGTTGGATCCGTTACTTTAAAAAACAATAACTCACGTTGTGGTAATGAATAATTAAATGGAACTCTAAGCGTTGTTGATTGAGAAGTAAATCTCGTTTCTGCCAAATATCCTCGTGCTAACAACCACTTAGTCTGAAGGACTGCCGTAATTTTAAGGGCATTGATTTGATAGCCTTGATTTGGAGTATAAGTAATTCTAAATGAGTATGAACCATTATAATATTCATTTTCATCATTTAAATCAGGCTCTCTTAGTTCAATCCATTCAATCTCAAGCTTCATTGCATCAAGTTCTAAATTAGTAGAGAATTCTCTATCACGAAGCGTCTTTGTCTCGCTTGTTTGCTCAGCATTAAAATGAATTGTTGTCGTTGCACGACTTCGTCCAAGATAGATTGAAACGACAATAAAGACTGGAATTACGACAAGAAAAAACGCTAAAAGCAATTTAATTTTATACTTATATAAGAATTGACCTAAGTGGAATTTTTCCACGTTTTTTTCGTTGTTCAAAAGAAAACACCCCTTTAATATGTCTATATAAGATTATACAACAGGAATAGTAAAAGTGTACAAAAAATAAAAAATGAATCAATTGACTTAATGCTAAAAAATAAGGTATAATAACTAGGTAAGTAGTAAAAGACAATTTGATTTAATCAATTGTTTAAAATAAAAATTAAATGGAGGAATACTTATGTTTCAAATTGCATTTGGCTTTATTGAAATATCAGTCTCCATTTTGCTAGCAATCCTTGGTTTTGGCACCGGATACTTCGTACGTGTCTGGCACCATGATAAAAGTTTAAAAAATGCTCGAGGATTAGCGGAAAAAATTGTTGAAGATGGTAAAAGAGAAGCTGAAAAAGCTAAACGTGAAAGTGTATTAGAGGCAAAACAAGAAATATTTGCCTTGCGTAGAGATTTTGATCACGATGTGCGTGAACGTCGCCAAGTTGTTGTCACACTTGAAAACAAAGTCAGCCAACGTGATGAAGCGTTAAATAGACGATCAATTTATTTAGATAAACGTGAAGAAACCTTATCTTTAAAAGAAGAGCGTCTTGATGAGCGTAAAGAACAACTTGAACAATTAAATGGCAAAGTGGAAGATTTATTGAAAGAACAGGAAATGAAATTGACAGAAATCTCGAATCTTACTGTTGAAGAGGCACGCGATATTATCATGGAAAGAGTACGTGAAAGTCTTGCAGATGAAATTACTGCCTATATCAAAGAAGAGGAAGAGAAAGCAAAAGTTGAGGTCCACACGCGTGCAAAAGAATTACTTGCGTTATCAATGCAAAAATATGCAAGCGAGACCACAAGTGAGCGAACAGTCTCTGTTGTTGACCTTCCAAACGACGATATGAAAGGTCGTATAATCGGTCGAGAAGGCCGTAATATCCGTACAATTGAGGCATTAACAGGTGTTGATCTAATCATTGATGACACACCAGAAGCAGTTGTATTAAGTGGTTTTGATCCTGTTAGACGTGAAGTAGCTAAACGTGCACTTACGACTTTAGTTTCTGATGGAAGAATTCATCCAGGCAGAATTGAGGAAGTTGTTGAAAAGGCGCGAGCAGAAGTAGATATGTTTATTCGTGAAGCTGGTGAAGACGCAGTCTTTACGGTTGGCATTGGAAAAATACATCCGGATTTAGTTAAATTACTGGGTCGTTTAAGTTTCCGAACTAGTTACGGTCAGAACGTATTAAAGCATTCAATTGAAACAGCCTTTTTAGCAGGTAAATTAGCTGCTGAAATTGGTGAAGATGAAGTCCTAACAAAACGTGCTGGTCTACTACATGATATCGGCAAAGCGGTCGATCATGAAGTAGAAGGTGGGCATGTTGAAATCGGAGTTAATTTAGTTAACCGTTATAAGGAACCAAAAGAAGTTGTTGATGCAATTGCTTCCCATCATGGCGATAAAGAACCAGAATCAATCATTGCCGTGTTAGTGGCTGCTGCTGATGCTTTAAGTGCTGCTAGACCTGGAGCACGCAGTGAGTCAATGGAAAACTATATCCAAAGACTAGAGCAATTAGAAGCAATTTCCAATGAAGTTCCGGGTGTTGAAAAATCATTTGCGATTCAAGCTGGACGAGAAATTCGTGTTATTGTTAAAGCGGAAGAGATTGATGATCTATCAACCTTTAGAGTCGCACGTGAAATTAAAGAACAAATTGAAGAAAGAATGACATATCCAGGTACAATTAAAGTTACGGTTATTCGTGAAACACGAGCAACAGACATTGCAAAATAAGAGGCTCCAGCCTCTTTTTGTTACGGAGGGTTTAAATGAGAATTATTTTTGTTGGTGATTTATATGGACAAGTAGGTATTGATACATTTTTAGCTAATATTGTAAGCATCAAAACAAAGTATCAGCCACATTTAATAATTGTAAACGGTGAAAAT
>JBAYPP010000105.1:0-3490 GCA_041677585.1 Acholeplasmataceae bacterium | reverse complement strand
GTAAATAAAATAGATAATTATGTTGAAAGACTTAAAAGCTTTTATTGGCATGCTCAGCTGGTAGATGGCCATGATGCTAATTCAATAATAGATGCAATAAAAACAGCCAAATCAGTAAAAGATTGTCCTTCTGCTATTATTCTAAAAACGATTAAGGGTAAAGGTTCTTTTGCTGAAGGCATTTTTAATCATAGCTTGCCTGTGAAAGTCAGCGATGCAGAAAATGATATACAAAATCTTCTCAAAAAAAATTAATAGAGTATCGTATGGGAAATTATTTACAAAACAAATTACTAAAAGAAGGTCAAGTCGACTTTAGCGGTAGCTTTAAAAAGTTAGTTTTTAATTTACTAGATGAAAACCCTGAAATCGTTCTTGGTGATGCTGATTTAGGCCGTGCAATGTATGGCGAAGAATATAGGGAGTTAAAAAACCGTTATCCCAAACAAATGTATGATACCGGAATTGCCGAAGCAAATATGTTTGGCATTGCCAGTGGGTTATCACTTATGGGCAAGATTCCGATAGTTCATACTTTTGCTGCTTTTGCATCACGTCGTGTGTTTGATACTCTTTTCATTTCCGGAGCTTACGCGGGCCTAAACATAAAAGTAATTGGAAGTGACCCGGGAATTACATCTACCTATAACGGTGGTACACATAGCACATTTGAAGATATCGGATTGATGCGTTCAATTCCCAACGCCATAATTTTTGAACCTGCAGACAATGTGGCTTTAAACCAAGTATTTCCACAATTAATAAACCATTATGGGATTTCTTATATTAGGCTTCCAAGAAAAATCAAGCCACTACGAATTTACCCAGAAGAGGAAAAATTCGAAATTGGCAGAGCCAAAAGACTTAGAGAGGGAACAGATGCAACAGTTATAGCCTTAGGCACTGAGATACCAGAAGCCCTAAAGGCTGCAGAACTTCTACAATCGGAAGGCATTAACTTAAGAGTTGTTGATCCGGTGACAGTATGTCCTTTTGACGTTGACGAATTATTGAGTGCAATCCATGAGACAGGAGCAATAATAACAGCAGAAAATCACAGTATAAAGACTGGTTTATGTGCAGAAGTCTCCCGTTTAATAGTGGAAACCCATCCATGCCCACTCGAAGCATTAGGGATAAAAGATGAATTTGGAGAAGTTGGTGATTATGATGAGCTTTTAAGCAGATTCAGTTTGACGAGTTCCAGTATCGCATCAGCTGTTAAAAAATGCCTACGTAGGAAATCATAGGAAAAATAAAATTTTTGGTTTTATTAGGCTCCCATTAAAATAGTATGGAATTTATCTCCTGTTGCTTATAATTTAAGAAAAAAGAACATTTATCCCTTTTTCTAACATTGCGTAAATCTTTTTAAGAGTTTTCATAAAAATTTTCAATTAAAATTTCCAGCAACATAAAAGATACCATTGTAATAAGTGAAGTCGGTATTATTGGTACTATGGGTAAAGTTTGTGAATATACTCACCTGTTATTAAATTTTTTGTTACCCATCTAGTATTGTTGATAAAAAAATGCTTGACGGCATAAAAAAACTGATTTAATGTAGAACTGTGATACGTGATATGTGATACGTGATACGTAATAGCAACAATCATAAATCTTTGGAGGCCGTTAATGAATGAAATTTGGAAGAATGAGAACTGGTGGGTAAGTAGGTATAATTTTTTAGAGGAAACAAGAAAAACCTTCGATTTGCCTGATTTAATCACCTTCCACGATGCAACGTTACGAGATGGCGAGCAGACTCCGGGAGTAGTTTTTACAATTGAAGAAAAAATTAAAATAGCTTCAATGCTTGATGAGGTTGGTGTACAGAGAATTGAAGCAGGGATGCCTGCAGTATCTGAAGATGATAGGGAGTCAATTAGACTCATAAAAAAACAAAACTTAAATGCAGAGATATTTAGCTTTGTCAGAGCAAAAGAAGAAGACATTGCTGTATGTAGTGATATCGGTGTTGACGGAGTTTTAATAGAGGTTCCGATAGGTAAACCAAAGTTGGAGCTTCAATTCAAATGGGATATTGAGCGAGTAATAGACGAAAGCATTAAAGCTATTCAAAGTGCAAGAAAAAAAGGATTATATGTTGTCTATTTCCCATATGATACTACTCGTGCTGATCCAGATGATATTGAAAAGTTAATAAGCGCAATTATGACGCAATCACCCCCTGATTCAATCGGTGTTGTAGATACTATGGGTTGTGCTTTACCAACAACTATAGATTATTTAGTAAAACTGTTTAGGGAAATGACAAACCTTCCTATTGAGATTCATACACACAATGATTTTGGACTAGCGGTAGCTAATACTCTTCAAGGTGTTCTTTCCGGCGCTAGTGTCGTCCATTGTTGTGTAAATGGTATAGGGGAGAGAACCGGAAATTGTGCTCTAGAAGAAATTGCAGCAGTGCTTCAATTATTGTTAGGTATTAATACCGGTATCAATATCCCCAATTTATTAGAAATATCACAGTTTATTGAAGATACTTCTCAGTGCAAACTAGCAAATAATAAACCGATTGTAGGGAGGAGTAATTTTATTAGAGAATCTGGTATAGGAGCTGATGCGCTTATAAATACTCCTCTAGCAATGTTTGCAATCAATCCAGCTTATTTAAATAGTGCACCTACTCTTGTAATGGGGAAGAAGAGTGGGTTGATGTCAATTAAGATGAAATTGGCACAACTAGGTCTTAAAATTGAGGATGATAAGAAAGCGATGCTTCTTGAACAAGTAAAGATGTTAGGAATAAAAAAGAAAAGATATTTGACAGATGAAGAGTTTGTTCAATTAGTAATGAAAATTAAATAACAATTTTTGGAAAGGAGTTTTTATTATGTTCTCTAACTATGATTTTCTTGAGGACGCTATAGACCTTCATATTCATGTAGGTCCTGATTATGTAAAAAGATATGGCGATAGTATTCAAATAGCCCAAGAAGCTTCAAATAAGAAAATGCGAGCAGTAATTATTAAAACTCATCTTTGCTCTACTGTTGCTGCAGCCTATGCAGCGACACGAGTTGTTGATGGTATTGATGTTTTTGGCGGGATTGCACTGAATGAACCAAATGGAGGGTTCAATTTAAGAAATGTTTACGCGTCAATATTATCTGGGGCAAAGATGATATGGCTACCGACTGTAGACGCCGAATATGCTATTGACAAGGCAAATAAAGGTCATTGGATAAGACATTATGTTAACAGCTCGACATTTGGATACCCTCGTCAAGGTTTAAGCATTTTGAACAGCGATGGTGTGTTAATAGATGAAGTTAATGAAATATTGCGATTATGCAAAGAAAATAACGTGATTCTAGGTACTGGACACATATCTCCTAACGAAGCGTTATGTTTATCGGAGGAGAGTAAACGAATTTCTTTTAGGAAGTTGGAAGTAACCCATCCTAATGCATGGTTAGAAGATTTTTCAATTGATGTCTTAAAAAAATTAACACAAAACGGT
>JBAYPP010000104.1:0-3503 GCA_041677585.1 Acholeplasmataceae bacterium | reverse complement strand
TTTTTTAAATGGCTCATCAACAGAAACAATCCCAATATCTTTTAAAAATTTTGTCCAGAAGCGAGCATATAATAGGTGTCCGACTGCGTGTTCTGTTCCACCAATATATAAATCGACCGGCAACCATTTATCAAGCTGTTTTTTTGCTTCGTTGCTATCAAGTGGAATAAAGCCTAAATGATTTTTTAAAATATAACCCATGAAATACCAAGCACTTCCCGCTAATTGTGGCATTGTGTTTGTATCACGTTTTAACTGCATTCCGTTTTTATTAACATATAACCAATCGTGGGCATGTGCTAATGGACTTTCACCAGTTCCACTTGGTTTTATGTCTGACAAGATCGGTAATTCAATCGGCAGTTCATCATCACTGGCTAAATGAATGTTCATCTCCTCATCAAAACAGATCGGAAACGGTTCACCCCAATAGCGTTGTCTTGAAAAGACCCAGTCACGTAAACGATATGTGCTATGCTTGTAGCCTTGTTTTGTCTGCTCTAAATAATTGATTATTTTTCTAGTTGCATCTGCATTATTCAAGCCATCAATAATTCCACTATTATAATGAATTCCATCACCAATAAAGGCTGTTTCACTTTCACCTTTGATAACTTCAACAATATCTAACCCGTGAACTTGTGCAAATTCAAAGTCTCTTTCATCGTGAGCAGGTACAGCCATAACGGCTCCTGTTCCATAATGAGGAAGGACATAATCAGCAATCCAAATCGGAATTTTTTTATGATTGAGTGGGTTGATCGCATACGCACCAGTAAAGACACCGGTTTTTTCTTTATCCATTGAACGATCAATTTCGGTTTTATGTTTTGTTTTTGTGATATATGCTCTAACTTCTTCTAACTCAGATTCATTGGTAATACTTAAGACCAATGGATGCTCTGGAGCTAAAACACAGTAGGTTGCTCCATAGATTGTATCAGGTCGGGTAGTAAAGACTTCAAAACGATCTTTGCTTTGATCAATCCTAAAGGTAATCATTGCTCCATCGCTCTTTCCTATCCAGTTTCTCTGCATCTCTTTTAGCGATTCTGGCCAATCTAATTGGTCTAAATCATTTAATAGCCGCTCAGCATAAGCAGTAATGCGTAAAACCCATTGCCGCATTGCTCTTTTAACAACCGGATGATGTCCTCTTTCAGAAACCATCATTCCATTTATTATCTCGATTTCATCATTAGCTAACACGGTTCCTAAATTCTCACACCAGTTGACTTCAACATCTTTTAAAACGGCCAATCCTTCTTCATACATTTTTTTGAAAATCCATTGCGTCCATTTAAAGTAGTCCGGATCAGCGGTTGCGAATTCACGGTCCCAATCAATACCTTTGCCTGACTCAATTATTTGTCGTTTAAAATTAGCGATGTTTTGATATGTGAAAGTTCTTGGATCATTTCCGGTTGCGAGCGCATATTGTTCTGCCGGCAAACCAAAAGCATCCCAACCCATTGGGTGAAGGACGTTGTATCCCTGCATGCGCTTAAGGCGACTGATAATGTCTGATGCCGTGTAGCCCTCAATGTGCCCTACATGAAGCCCAGCTGCGCTTGGATAAGGAAACATATCCAAGATATAGTATTTTTCTTTAAGACGATCATCGTGTGTTTTGAACAATTTTTCATCATGCCAGTGTTTTTGCCATTTTTTCTCTATTTTTTTAAAATCATAGTGCATTTTCATTCCTCATCTCTATGCATTTATTATATGCTAAATGCATCTTTTTTTCAATCATTAGAAAACAATAACCCACAAACAAAAAAAGAAGCTTAATGAGCAATTAGTCTTCCTTTTCATTATAATAAAAGTCAATACTGCAAAATAAAAAGGGAGTAATCCCCTTTTAATTATTATAATCCTTCAATGTAATCTACTAAATCTTTTACAGTTCTTACGTTTTGAGCCTGTTCGTCGCTTACTTGAATATCGAATTCATCTTCTATCTTCATAATTAGCTCAACTGCATCGATGGAGTCAGCACCAAGGTCTTCAGCCAATCTTGATTCTAACAATACTCTTTCTTCAGGCACATTCAGTTCCTCTACTATCAATGCTTTAATTCGTTTGAATACCATTTTCTTTCCTCCTTATTTAAGCATATACATTATAAGTCATCTTTAACTATTTGTCAATGTAATTAATTAAACTCTTTGAATTTCAAAGTTTTTTGGATTGTTTCATTGCTTCCTTGATTCTTAATGCCAAATCAGAACTAAAGTTCGAGCGCTTTGCTTTATAAGTCCACTGTTTATTTTCCTTGCCTGGCTCATTCATTCTTGCTTCATTTCCTAATTCCAATAAGTCTTGCCAAGGGATAATTGTAATCTTTGATCTACTTTGATAAGCCAGTTTGATCATATCCCAAGTCGTTGGTTGATCTTTTGTATAAGTCATAATCTGTGCTCTTGTTCTTTCATCTTGTTTCTCAAGCCATGCCTTGGTTGTTTCATTATCATGTGTCCCTGTATAACACACTCCGTGTCTTGCTTGATTTTCTGGTAAATAACGATTAGTCAACTCATCTGTAAACGCAAACTGTAAGACATGCATCCGCATCAGTTTCGTTTGCGCAATAAATGTTTCAATCGCTTTATTTAATGCTCCTAAATCCTCAACAATTATTCTGTTCTTCTTAAAATGCTTTTTAATGAATTTGACAAACTCCATTCTTGGCCCTGGATAAAATGTTCCTACTTTAGCATCGGTTGCGGTAGCGGACACAGCATAATAGTGATAAAAACCAATAAAATGATCTAATCTAACATAATCGTACAAATAAAAGGCATTTTTAAGGCGCTTGTGCCAAAAAGAGAAAACAGCTTCCTTTTGATCTTTCCATAAATAAAGGGGATTACCCCACAATTGACCTTGGGATGTAAAATAATCTGGTGGCACACCGGCAACACGATTTAAATTTTTATTATCATCTAAATCAAACAAATCGCTGTTTACCCAAACATCAGCACTATCATAGGCTAGAAAAATCGGTAGATCACCAAAAAGCTTTATTCGCTTTCTTTTAGCATATTTCAGTAGTTTTTGATATTGAAAATCAGCACTATATTGTAAAAAATAATGAAATTCTAGCTCTTTTTTCAACTTTTGCTTGTAATGTTCCAAGCTCACTTGATCACGATTTTTTATATCGTCTTGCCATAAATACCACGGTTGATTGAAATGACCCTTTAGGGCCATAAACAAGGCATAATCTTCAAGCCATTCACCTGTTCTTTTAATAAACCGCAAATAATCCTCGGTTGATTGATCAAACCGATTAAACGCGCTTCTTAAAAGTTTAAAACGCGTATAGTATAAGGCTCCATAATCAATTTTATCTGTTTCAAAATCAGTTAATTCTTCCTCTGTAATTAAACCGTCGTCAAATAATTGTGTTAAGTCAATAAAATAAGGATTAAGTGCGAAGACACTCAATGATTGATAGGGTGAATCACCGAATCCGGTCGGATGAATTGGTAATATTT
>JBAYPP010000103.1:0-3583 GCA_041677585.1 Acholeplasmataceae bacterium | reverse complement strand
ACTTACCTGTTTGTATGGCTAAAACGCCATTATCACTAAGCGGAGACGCAAGTCTTAAAGGAGTACCACAAGACTTTACTTTAACAATCCAGGAAATTCGCCCTTCATTTGGTGCGGGATTCTTAGTAGCTAGAACAAAAGGAATTATGATCATGCCTGGTTTGAATAAAACACCGCGCGCAATGGATTTTAGAATTGATAAGGATGGAAATGTAACAGAAGTGGAGCGTGATTAAGATGATTTTAATGAATGGTAGTAAAATAGCTAAAGAAAGAAATATTGGCGTTTCAAAATTGGTTGAAGAAGCATTGAAAAAATACTCAAGAAGACCAAACTTAGCATTCATTTTAATTGGGAATAATCCAGCAAGCGAATCTTATGTTAAGGGTAAAACAAAAGCATGTGAACTTGCGGGATTCGATCATGTTTTATACCGAATGGATGAACAAGTTGAAGAAAAAGAAGTTATTGAATTGATTGAAAGATTAAATCACGACAATTTAGTGGATGGAATGATCCTACAGCTTCCAATCCCCAAACATTTAAATTCTGATTACTTAATCGATCTTATTTCAAAGGAAAAAGATGCGGATGGATTCCATGTTGTTAATCAGGGATTATTGTATCAAAGAAAAAAATCAACTCCACCCGCAACACCAAAAGGAATTATGTCTTTATTAGAGCATTACAATATTCCTGTTTCAGGAAAACATGCAGTTGTAGTCGGTAGAAGCAATATCGTTGGTATGCCAGTAGCATCATTGCTATTAGCAAAAGATGCAACCATTACTGTTTGTCACCGGGCAACACCGAATCTAGCAGAACATACAATTAAGGCAGACATCTTGGTTGTTGCTGTTGGTAAAGCCAATTTGATTACGAAAGACATGGTTAAACCAGGGGCAGTTGTGATCGATGTTGGTGTCAATCGTGTAAATGGAAAACTTTATGGTGATGTTGATTTTGAAAATGTAAAAGAAGTAGCATCATACATTACACCAGTTCCCAAAGGCGTCGGACCAATGACAATAAATGGTTTAATCGAAAATACTTTTGAACTATATGTTGAACACATGGAAAGACAAAAAATGTAATTTTAGCGGTTTTACCTTTACAAAGTAAAAATCTTCATTTATAATGGATTTGTATTTAATCATCGTATAAGTTATTGGTTATGGCAATAACGTCTCTACCGTAGGACCAGCATTCTACGACTACGATTGTTAAACATTTTAAAGGGGTTGTTTATCACGTAGGCCCTACGATTGTTTAAATACATAAGGGGTCATGGGGATAAGTAGCACTCTATATAGCTTAATGTGTAACGGAAAAGCACTGATTTCGGTGTTTTTTTCTTTTTTTGGAGAGAAAACAGCAATTTTGACGAGCAAGAACGACTAAATAATGCTATAATAAGTAAGCAAGTAAACATTTAAGGAGGAAAAAAGATGAACGTTTGGCATGATCTTGATAAAAAAAGGATTAAAGCAGATCATTTTATCGCTTGTATTGAAATTTCTAAAGGAAGTAAGAAAAAATATGAGCTCGATAAAGAAACCGGAATGATTATTTTGGATCGAATTTTGTTTACATCGACACACTATCCCTCCAACTATGGATTTATTCCTAAAACTTATGCGGGTGATAATGATCCCCTTGATGTTTTAGTTTTATGTCAAGAAGATATTGAGCCATTAAGTTTAGTATCGTGTTATCCAATTGGTGTAATAAAAATGATCGACTCAAATGAAGTTGACGAAAAGATTATCGCAATTCCTTTTGGTGATCCGTCATTGACTCAATACAAGGATATTAGTGAGTTACCACAGCACTTATTAACCGAAATGGGCCATTTTTTTGAAGTTTATAAGTCACTAGAGGGTAAAAAAACCTATATTCTTGATGTTCAAGGCGCGGAAGAAGCGAAAAAAATAATTAATCAATCAATCAAAAATTACGAAAAGACATTCGGAGACAGTAAGGATAAATAAACATGGGAAGAGCATTTGAAGTAAGAAAAGCCTCAATGGCAAAAACGGCAGCAGCAAAAAGTAAATTATATGCAAAATATGGTAAAGAAATCTATATGGCCGCAAAAGCGGGATCACCAGATCCAGAAATTAATCAAACATTAAAAAGAATCATTGAAAAAGCGAAGAAAGATCAAATTTCAGCTGATATAATTAAACGTGCAATCGAAAAAGCCAAAGGTGGAAGTGACGAAAACTATGTGGCGGTTCGCTATGAGGGCTTTGGTCCCGGCAACAGCCTGTTTATTGTTGAATGCCTAACGGACAACGTCAATCGGACGATTGCTGAAGTTAGGAATTGCTTTACAAAAACCGGGGGAAAACTTGGTGTGACAGGGTCTGTTTTACATCAGTTTACCCATGAAGCAGTCTTTATCGTTGAAAACACAACCGAAGATGAAGTTTTAGAAGCATGCATTTTACACGATGTTGATGTTTCTGATATTGAAACTGATGAATCTGGAGCAGTTACTGTCTACGGAGATGCCCAGCAATTCAATCAGATAAGAACAATGTTTGACCAAATTGAAGCGTTTCAATTATCGACAGAAGAGATAATGTGGCTCCCAATTATGGAAACAAAACTTACCCTTGAGGAAACAGAGATCTTTAATCGTTTAATGCAAATGTTAGACGAAGTTGACGATGTTCAGGAAGTTTATCATAACGTTGTTTCATAGAAATTTTCAATCAGAAAAAATGGAAAATTTATAAGCATAAGACAGTTTATTCAAAAGCGAAAAAACTGTCTTTTAATTTGCTTTTTATTATGTTATAATAACGAAGAGACTATACGAGGTGACAAAATATGAATCTAGAAAAAAAAGACAAGTTGATTTATGGTTTTATTGAACTAGAATCTAAACGTCAAAGAGAGCACATTGAGTTGATCGCATCTGAAAACTATGTATCAGAGGCTGTTTTAGAAGCACAAGGCTCAATCTTGACGAATAAATATGCTGAAGGATACCCGGGTAGAAGGTATTATGGTGGTTGCGAGTATGTTGATATGGTTGAGAACGAAGCAATTGATCGTTTGAAAAAAATGTTTGGTGTAAAACATGCAAACGTCCAACCACATTCGGGCTCTCAAGCAAATATGGCGGCTTATCAAGCGTTGATAAAGCCGGGTGATTTGATCTTAGGAATGTCGCTAAACGAAGGCGGACATCTAACCCATGGCTATCATTTAAACTTTTCGGGCAACTTCTATCGCTCTGTTTTTTACAGTGTTGATCGAAAAACTGAATTGATTGACTATGATGCAGTCAGAAAAATTGCATTAGAACATAAACCCAAATTGATAATTGCAGGAGCAAGTGCTTATTCAAGAATCATCGATTTCAAAAAATTTCGTGAAATAGCTGATGAAATAGGTGCTTATTTAGTTGCTGATATAGCACATATTGCCGGGCTGGTTGTTGCCGGAGTTCATCCATCACCATTTCCTTATGCTCATGTTGCTACTTCGACGACACATAAGACATTAAGAGGACCGAGAGGCGGAATCATTTTAACAAACGATGATGAAATCGCTAAAAATGTTAATCGT
>JBAYPP010000102.1:0-3615 GCA_041677585.1 Acholeplasmataceae bacterium | reverse complement strand
GTTTGTCCTCCTAGTCTTTTTTCGTTATTAGCTAGTATGGATGCTCTCATGACCTTTTTCAATCTACCTGCAAATTGCGAACTTTATTATACGCTACCTGTCCATTAGTGGTTCCTGAATATTTTTCATTATTAAGAATTGGCCAGATTGATGTATACATTCCTTTGTAATTGGGTAAAACTGAGAAATGAATGTTATATGCTCTAGCCTTTAGAATTTTTCTACCTTAACAATTTTATCAAATTTTAGGCATATGATAATTGAAGCAACTACATAAGCCTCCTGTTTGGTAACTTCTTTTATTCCTAATTCTTGAGCTACTTTTCTAAGGGACATTTTTCTCCCATGGGCTCTCATACCGTTTTTATTGCAAATTACCGCAACATCTAACTGGCAATTTTCGGCTGCATATCGTAAAGCATTTACTGCAATATTATTTTTACCTGTAATTACCAACAACTTAAAAATCTCCTCTGAATAAAACTCTTAACTGCGTATTTGCCCATAGCAACTCAGGTAATCTGGATTCTTGGCTGCCATGAAGAAGCCTACAAAATTTTAATTCCAATAAGTAAAGGATTTATAGAGTGCTAACACCTAAAATAGCTAGAAAAAAGAATCAATATGCTCGTATATATTTTCAGATGCCAATTTGCTGTTGCCTGGCTTTAAGTAGTCTATATAAAACTGTTCCCTTACATTTCTAAGGGGGTCTTCCCCATCGATGATTACATGTTGCACAAAATCCTCTATATCTTGTTCAGTAAATCCCTTATAAGTCTTTTCCATTGCTATTTTACCGAATTCATTTAATCGGTTGACGGTAGAAGTACTACGATGAAGAAACATTACAGGTTTTTTTGTTACCAAGTACTCTACCAAAAAAGAGCAACAATCATGAATCATGGCATTTGAAGTAAGGAATAAGTCAATGTATTCTTCGTCACAAACTTGCCCGTTTTCTAAATCTTCCCATCTTTGATAGTAGATGTTTGTCTTTTCTTTGCCCCAAACATTATCCCCGCTTAATCTAGGTCTTAGACTGGGATGTGGTTTAAAAGCAATTTGGATTTCAGATTTAAAGCGACTGGCAATTTTAAACATAAATTCATGATACCTCATGAAAGTGGAAAAGTCTAAATCAGCACCAAAGCCTTCAATAGTATGATGAGGAGACCAGATTATTCTTTTTTTCTGTTTGTCTTGCTTTTTCCATGGATTACTTTTGACATCTCCTATAATTAATGAATCAAATCCCGGATAACCAGAAATAAAAGTGTTTTCCCCTTTTGTAAATCCAAAATCAATTGAATATTGCTTATTGAGTCTGTTTTCCAGAAAATATTTCCAAACAAAATTTGGCATCAATCCATCATAATCACTTAGGTAAAAAGAAGAGTTGAACCCGTAAGGGACATAGCAAGTAAGAGAAGATTTAAAATTGAGGATTGAATACTGTCTCTTTGTAGAGGATACATAAGGAATAGTGAAGAAAATAATATTAGGTCGAAGAGCACGCTTTACATTAAGCCATTGTTTTGAAACATCATCAAATGTGTTGATTACAGGGTACTCTAAATCTTTAAAATATTGATAAGTCACACTAAGCTCTTCCCACATTCTCTCTTCCCCGTATCCCGTATAGGGACAAACTACGACATGTGTATTGTATCGTGGGTTAAGAAAAAAAAGATTAAATAATTGGTCAAACTTCCACACAGAACGACGAACAGCGAAAAATAAGACGTTAATTTTTTCTATTTTCTTAGTCTTTCTAATTTTTTGGTTGTGTGCAATTTGTATAAGGATAATATGAATTTTCATGTAGATTATTTTTAAAGTGGAACGAATTTGTTGCTTAAGATATTTGAACAAAAAATCTTAACTCCTTTTTAATTATGACTATTCCCTTTAAGTTTAATAGTTGTGTAAAACTATCACCAACAGATTAATTTTTCCCAGCGGTGGGAGATTTTAACCCGATGGTATTAAAACTCTGATGGGCAGTTTAATTATACATGTTTTCATAGTATCGTTGATAATCTCCACTGACAACATTCTTAATCCACTCTTGGTTATCAAGATACCACTGGATGGTCTCTTCAATCCCCTTCTCAAATGTATAGGAGGGGCTCCATCCCAGTTTATTGGTAATTTTAGTGTTATCGATAGCATATCGGCGGTCATGTCCTGGGCGATCTTTTACGTACGAGATAAGGTTATCAGATTTATCTAATCTGTCTATTATAAGCTTCACAATTTCAATATTTGCTTTCTCATTATTTCCCCCAATATTATAGATCTCGCCCGCAGCCCCTTTAGTTAGGATGTAATCAATTGCAATAGAATGATCTTTGACGTGGAGCCAATCTCTTACTTGCATTCCATCACCATATACGGGGAGCTGTTTTTCTAAAAGGCAGTTGTTAATCATAAGCGGAATTAATTTTTCAGGAAATTGGTAGGGGCCATAGTTATTGGAACATCGAGAAATTGTGACAGGGAAACCATATGTTTTATGATAAGAGCGAGCTATTAAGTCGGCGCTTGCTTTTGACGCTGAATATGGGCTGTTGGGTAATAGCGGCATCTCTTCAGTGAATAAACCATCTTTTCCCAAAGCTCCATAGACTTCATCGGTTGAAACTTGGTGAAATAGAACGCCTTCCTTGTAAAGCTTGCAGTATTTATCTTGAGGATTTATTTTCCATGAATTTCTGGCAGCATCCAAAAGTGCCTCTGTTCCGATAATATTTGTTGTCAGAAAAACCGCAGGATCAGTGATACTTCGATCAACGTGGCTTTCTGCAGCAAAATGAACAACATGTGTAAACTTGTATTGCGCGAAAAGAGACTGCAGCAAGGCTCTATCACAAATATCCCCTTTCACAAAGGTGTAACGAGAATCATCCTCGATACTTTTTAAATTTTCGAGATTTCCAGCGTAGGTAAGAATATCGAGATTGATTATTTGAATATCAATATATTCTTGCAGCATATGAACAATAAAATTACTTCCGATAAAACCAGCACCACCGGTAACGAGCATTACCATCGTATTTTTTGCAGTTGCAGAATCCTTTTTCATTGTTCTCCTCACGTAATTTCTTCTTCTACTAATGAAAGAATATACTGCCCATAATCAGTCATGCGTAAATTCTCTCCAATTAGTTGCAGCTGTTTTGTAGTAATAAACCCCCTTCTCCAAGCAATTTCCTCAATACAAGAGATATAAAATCCTTGCCTAGATTGAATCGCTTCAACATATTCAGCCGCTTTTAGCATACCTTCAGGAGTCCCTGTATCTAACCATGCCATTCCCCTGCCCATGATTGCTACATGCAATTCTCCCATCTGCAGGTAAGCATTGTTGATGGAAGTAATCTCAATTTCACCTCTGGCTGAGGGCTGCACTTGTTTGGCAATTTCTATCACTCGGTTATCATAGAAATAAAGACCAGGAACTGCGTAGTTACTTTTAGGCTTTGCGGGTTTTTCTTCAATTGAAATTACTTCATTTTTTTCGTTAAATTCAACAACCCCAAATGAATGAGGATTTTTCACAGGGTAGCCAAAGATAGTCGCCTTGGGAAGGTTTTGCTGCGCTTCTAGAAG
>JBAYPP010000101.1:0-3648 GCA_041677585.1 Acholeplasmataceae bacterium | reverse complement strand
ATAAGGTGAAATATCGGCATGGTGTATAATTAACTCTTTGATTGATGAGGATGATACAAAGTGATTTCTTGATGAAGGAAAAAGTATAATAGTTTCAATGCTTCGATTTAGGTTTCGGTTAAACTGATAGAGTTGATACTCATTCTCGTAATCCTGGATATTTCTTAAGCCGCGAATCATGATGCTGATTTTGTGTTTCTTAGCATAACGAACAATTAATTCCTGGGTTGATTTAACAACAACGTTTGGCACATCGCCAACAACGCGCTTAATCATTTCAATACGTTCTTCAGCAGTAAAAGAGGGTGCTTTCCGAATATTGTCTGCAACAACGACATGAAGCTCATCGACAAGTCGTGAAGCGCGCTTAATAATATCAAGATGGCCAATTGTTAAAGGATCAAATGTACCTGGATAAACAGCTTTTTTCATAAAAGTTACCTCATTTCCCTATATTTAGTATATCATTAAATAGAAAAAGTAAGTAAAGGAGAATAAAAAAATGCTAGTTTATTTAAAAAGTTTCAAAGTTCAAATTTATATGTTCATCGCTTTTTTCATAATTGGAATAAATTTAATTATTCAAGAATTATGGGGTAAAGATCATTCATGGGTGTTTTTAATAACATTAGCTCTAATCGTGGGTGTGTTGGTTGTCGCCTTATTAGTCTATCGTAGATCAGCGCAAACAACGATTGAAATTAGTAATAAGGAGCTATTAGGCACACGTGTTTTGCTTTATGCTTATTTTGGGGTGTATGTATTGCAGATGTTGCTAGGTACAATTGATGCGATTAAGACCAATCCAGACCATAAGACTTTATTGGTTCTAATAAGTGGTGGACTTTTAATGGCAATCGCTTTAGCGGGAATGGTTTTGCAAATGTTAATCCTGAAGAGAAGAGGGCATTGCTTATTCAAAGCTGAATAACACAAAGAAAAAGCGTATGATTTGATTTTATCAAACGCTTTTTTTGAAATTCTTGATTTTAGACAATAAAAAGCCCAAAAAAACTCTATTTATCTCTTTTGTTGACAAAAATTAAAAAATTCAACAAAAAAATTGAATTAATTTAAAAAAAATGTTAAAATAAGAGTCTAAATGAGAGTGGGATGAAGATTTCCACTCCATTTTATTGAGGTGGAAAAATGAATATTAAGAAAATTGAAATTAATGCCAAAACAATTATTGAGAATAAAGGGTTTAAACTCTTTAGCATTAGAACAAAAAAAGAGTTTGGCGAAGATGTTTTGGAAATCTTAGTTGACGGTGAAAAACTAGATTCTGATATTTTAGAATCAATCAACTTAGAATTAGTGTCAAGTCTAGGCGATGATGATTTATTAGACCATTATTTTTTAGAAGTATCATCAGTTGGAATCGAAAGACCGATTCGAAACCTCGAAGAAATGGTTAAAGCGATCGATCAATTCATTTATTTGGAATCCAAAGCATACCAAGGTAATGCAACCTTGTTAGAGATAACGGATCAACAGTTAAAACTACAAATAAATATCAAAGGAAAAATCAAAAAAATCACAGTTCCATACGACGAGGTAACCCTTGCTCGATATGCAGTTAAGTTTTAGGAGGGAAAAGATGATTAGTAAAGAGTTTTTTAAAAACTTAGATGAACTAGCAGAAGAAAAAAGTCTAACGAGAGAACAAGTTTTAGATGGGTTTGTTGCTGGTTTGATTGCTGGCTGTAAAAAAGCACACGATGTTAGATCATGTCGCGTTGAAATTAAAGAAGAAAAAAATGAAATCTTAATCTATAAGCAACATTTGGTTGTAAGCGAGTATAGTATGGAAGCAGATAAAAACTACTCACAAATGTTACTTGAAGATGCAAAAGAAATTCAAGCAAGAATTAAGGTTGGCGATATTTTAGAACAGAAAGTCGATCCAAAATTGTTTGGACACTTTGCTGTTCGCGATTTTAAGAGTCGTTTAAATGAGTCTTTGGTCACAATGCAAAAAGAAAATTTATATAAACATTTTAAATCATTTAAAAACGAAATGATTACTGCGCGTGTAATTGATGTCGCACATGATCACTATCGACTTGATATCGGCAAGGATTTAACAACTCTATTGCCAAAAAAAGAAGCATTACCAAAGGATAATTTTCATATTGGTGATCATATTCGCGTTTATGTAACTGATGTTGAAATGAAAACGAAATGGCCAAAGGTTTTTGTCAGTAGAGTCCATTCAAACTTAATCTTACGTTTATTGGAAAATTTAATTCCGGAAATCAAAGCAGGAATCATTGAAGTAATGGGAATTAGTCGTGATCCAGGTGATCGCTCAAAAATCGGTGTCCGTTCAAATGATGCAAAAGTTGATCCAATCGGAGCATGTGTTGGTGAAGGTGGAAGTAGAATTCGTGAAATCGTGAAATCGTTAAGCGATGAAAAAATTGATTTGTTCCGTTGGAGCGACAATGAAAAAGAATTGATTGCCAATGCGCTTCAACCTTCAGATGTAGTAGCGGTTACCAACATTCATCCGGTTGAAAAATCTGCTTTAGCAATTGTTCCAGATAATCAGTTATCATTGGCAATTGGTAAATTAGGCCAAAATGTTAAACTAGCTGTTCAAGCATGCGGCTGGAAAATAGATATTAAGTCTGTTTCAATGGCAGACGCCGAAGGTATTCTATATTAGAAAGAGGTGATCCACATGAGCAAGGTAAAAAAGATTCCCTTAAGAACATGTGTGGTAACTAAAACGGTTTATCCCAAAACAGAACTTATTCGCGTAACTGCAACTAAAGACGGTGTTGTTTCAGTCGACAAGACAGGAAAGGCTCACGGAAGAGGAGCTTATTTGAAACTTGAAAAAAGCATTATCTTACAAGCGCAAAAAACAAAAGTGCTAGACAAAAAATTAGAAGCAGAAGTTCCAGAAAATGTTTATCTAGAACTTTTAGGTTTAGTGGATGCTTAAATTGATTGGTTTAGCATATCGCGCCAAAAAAGTTGCTGTAGGAACCGAATTAGTTTTAAACAAAGTTAGACAAAAACAAGTTTTTTTAGTAATGATAGCGACTGATACATCACAGGGCACAAAGAAAAAAGTTTATGATAAGTGTAAAACCTATCAAGTTGAAGTTATGGAAATGTTTGCCTCAAATGAAATTTCAGAAGCAATCGGCAAGCGAGATATTAAAGTATTGGGTATAACCGATCAAGGATTCAGTAAAGCTTTAATTACTCGAGGAAGGAAGTGAAAAGAATGTCTTTTAATAAGAATGCAAATTCAAAAAGACCTGTTCGAAGAAATAAACCAGCAATAAGTACTAATCCACCGAAGAAGGTTAAAAAAGAACAGACGGAAAAAGTTTTATATTATAAGCCGGATATGAACGTTGCACAAATTGCTGCAGGTTTGAATTTTTCAAATGCAATGATGATCAAAAAAATGATGCAAATGGGCTTAATGGCAAGTATTAATCAAATAATAGATCGTGAAACAATCGAAGTGATTGCACTTGAAGAAGGATATGAAGTTCGTGATGAAGTAATTACTG
This sequence comes from Acholeplasmataceae bacterium, assembly GCA_041677585.1. Lineage (GTDB taxonomy): Bacteria > Bacillota_I > Bacilli_A > Acholeplasmatales > Acholeplasmataceae > JBAYPP01. The sequence continues at coordinate 112 of JBAYPP010000101.1, read as the reverse complement.
ATGTTACACGTTATGATGAGATGGAAATTATTGATGATCCCGAAGATTTAGTAAAACGTCCACCAATTGTTACTGTAATGGGACACGTTGACCACGGCAAAACAACTTTACT
>JBAYPP010000100.1:0-3823 GCA_041677585.1 Acholeplasmataceae bacterium | reverse complement strand
TGTTTTTCCAGGTGTTCAAGGCGGGCCATTAATGCATGTGATCGCTGCTAAAGCAGTTGCTTTTGGTGAAGCACTAAAACCGGAGTTTAAGAAATATCAGGAACAAGTTGTCAAAAATTCTAAATTAATGGCGAAAACACTACAAGATTTAGGGTATCCAATTGTAAGTGGAGGAACGGATAATCATTTATTCATGGTTAACGTTAAGAAAAAATATGGTGTTACCGGAATTGATGCTGAAAATACATTGCACCGCGTCAACATTACGTGTAATAAGAATGGTGTACCCTTTGACGAAGAAAGACCAGCTTATGCGAGTGGTATTCGAATTGGGACAGCCGCAATTACGACATTGGGTTATACGGAAGCGGAAGTCATTCAAATTGCACATTTGATTGACCAAACTTTACAAAATAAAAATGACGATGAAAAAATTAAATTAATTAAGCAAGAAGTACTTAATTTAACAAAAACGGTCGAAGAAAGAAGGAAGGGAGAACAAAAATGATTACAAAAACAAGAAACATCCCAGATGGAAAAAGCGAATTAAAAAAGCTAAGTGTAATCCCGTATGTTGACGCTAATTACGTATACTATCCTGTGACAAGTGCACGCTGTCCAGAAGGAGAGACGTGTGTAGTAAGTGGACAGTTTGTCAAAGTGGGAGAAGTTATTGGGACAAGAAAGGGTGCCTTTTTTGAACAACCGATGCACGCTACAGTAAGCGGTGAAGTTAAGGGTTATGAAAAGCATATTGACCAAAGCGGAAAAATTGTTGACTGTCTAATTGTTGAAAATGACAAAAAATATACATTGCATGAATCAGCAGTTGAACGTACTGAAACTGAGATTGATTCCTTGACTCGAGAAGATTTTATCGAAATTACGAAAGAAGCAGGATTGGTAGGTTTAGGTGGAAGCGCATTTCCTACATATATCAAACTGAGCACAAAAGATCCGATTAAAGTTGTGTTAGGTAATGGTGTTGAATGCGAACCCTTTTTAATTAGCGACCATTACGCGATGCTGTTTAAGTCTGAAGAGTTGATCAAGGGACTAATATACGCGATGAAAGCTTCGGGCGCTGAAAAAGGCGTCATCGCAATTAAGAAAAAATATAAAGAAATTTATGAAGCATTGATGCTTAAACTACAGGAATTTCCTGATTACGATATTAAAATTGCTAAAGTCGGCAATCATTACCCCCAAGGATGGGAGATTGAAACAGTTGAAAGTGCACTAGGTATTAAGATTCCGCAAGGTGAATTATTATCCAAATATGGTGTGCTAAACTTCAATGTGTCTACTTTAGTAAGTATATATAATGCAGTTAAGAAGAGACTTCCGGTATTAAAAAGATATGTTTCCGTAAGCGGAAACGGAATTCAAAATACAGTGTTTAGAGTTAGAATTGGAACGCTGATGTCAGAATTGGTTCAACTTGCAGGCGGTTATAGAGATGAAAAAATTCCTAAAGTATTGATTTTAGGAGGACCAATGATGGGCACAAGTGTTTTACGCGATGATATCGTTATGACACACACAACAACAAACTTAATTGTTATGAATGACGAAGTCACGAAAGAAGAGCCGTGCATTCATTGTGCATCGTGCGTTTACTCATGCCCTGTATCAATTCAGCCAGTCCAAATCATGAATGCTTATAAAAATAAAGACAAAGAGACAGTTGGAATCTTAGAAGTCAATAAGTGTATTGAGTGTGGACTATGTTCATATGTTTGTCCGTCAAAGATTCATTTGACAGAGTACATGCGTTTAGGCAAACGCTTGATTAAATAGGAGAAATGGATATGAAGGTAATTAAACAAACAAGCCCCTATATCAGAAAAGAGACAAGCACTAAAAGAATGATGATCGATGTTTTGATCGCATTAATGCCGGTAGTATTATTTTCCATTTATCGTTTTGGATTTGATGCTATAATTCGCATTCTTGTTTCACTTGTTGTCATGATTGGTGTTGAGGCATTTGCATTCGGTTTGATGAATAAACCTAGCAAAAAAGGAACAAAATTTGAAAAATTCAAGTCAAGATATAAGGACTACACAATCAACAATGTAACTGCTCCTGCAGTCAGTGCGATCGTCTTTTCAATGATCGTCCCAAGCACTTTACCGATTTATGCCATTATTATTGGTGCTGTTGTCGGTATTGGAATAGTGAAAATGTTTTTCGGTGGATTGGGATCTAATATCTTTAACCCAGCAGCAGCGGGTCGAATTTTTATTGGTATCGCTTTGGCGGGAATGTTCGTATACCAAGGAATTGATTTAGCTGCAGGTGCAACTCCACTTTCAAGCAGTTTAGGCTTTTCTGAACTAATTGGAAGATATCCACTTAAAGATTTATTTTTTGGCAATATACCAGGATCGATGGGTGAAATTAATGCATTAGCCATTTTAATTGGTGCAGCATACTTATTAATCCGTAAGGCGGCAGACTTTAGAGTTATGTTAGCTGCATTGGGTGCATTTGCTATACCAATGATTTTTGCAGGACTTGCATTACATCCCGATCACTTAATCGAATATGTTTTATATCATGTTTTATCAGGTGGATTATTATTTGGAGTAGTCTTTATGATTACAGATCCAGTAACTTCACCAGTAACAAGACCAGGAAGATGGATGTTTGGTATTTTAATTGGATCAGTTGTGGTCTTAATCAGATTGTTTGGAGCATATCCGGAAGGAATGGCATTTGCGATTTTGTTAGGTAACATTTTCGTGCCAATGTTTGACTATCCTAAATATGCTACCAACAAATATTCATGGAAATCAATTTTGGGAATGGTAATTGCTGTCTTATTAGTATCAGTAATTGTCTTTTTCGGTTTGGGAGGTAGTTTATAATGAAAAAGCTATTTGAAAAGCCACTAATTCATTTTACGCTTGTGCTAACAATCATCGCACTTGCGTGTGGTTTTGTAGTTGGAATAACGTATGAAATTACACATCCGATTATTATGGAAAATCAGAGATTAGCTCAACTGGAAGCGTATGAAAGAGTTATGCCCGGCATTAAAGACATCGTGGAGTTAAAACCAACACAACCGGTTCAATCTGTATCGTCCAGTATTAAAGCACTTGACAAAGATAACAAAGAAATTGGCTATGTCTATGTTGTAAATGGGACAAATGGATATGGAAACATGACAATTGTTATCAGCGTTAACATGAATGGAATCATTCAGTCGTCCGAATTTACAGTGATGAATCAAACATTGAATCAGGATGCAACAAGAGCTAATTTAGCGCGTTATAATGGAACACCAATCACTGATTTAGAAGAGCCAATCGGAATTATCGGTGGAGCAACAGTCAGCTTCGGCACGGTTAAATCAATGCTTGCTGATGTAGCTAAAGTTCATGTTCAAGTAGCAGAAGATGTTACTGAACCAGATCCATATGAAGATTGGTTTGGTGAAGGATATCAATTAGAAGAAAAAGTTGATCTAACGGGTGAATACCTGCAGGCAAAACAAGTGGTTAAAAACAGCAATGGAGACATCATCGGATCAATTTATGTTGTAGAAGGTAAATCTGTTTACCATAGCAGTAGTGAAGGTACGATCAGAATGCACGTTGGTTTAGACAATGACGGAAAAGTTATTGGTTATCATTTTGAAGTATATGAACACACAAACGGTTTTAGACCAGATGTTGTAGCATATTTAAATGCAGAAGTTCTTAATACAAACATCAATGATTTTGAAGAAGATGAAGGAATTTCAACTGGAGCCACAAATTCAAGTAGATTAGTAATTAGAATGTTAACAGAATTGAAAAGTGAGGTGACATCG
>JBAYPP010000099.1:0-3851 GCA_041677585.1 Acholeplasmataceae bacterium | reverse complement strand
TGAAGCGAAAGACTACTCACAAATTGACGCAGCTCCCGAAGAAAAAGCTCGCGGTATTACCATCAACACTTCACACGTTGAGTACGAAACTGAAGAGCGCCACTACGCACACGTTGACTGCCCAGGACACGCTGACTATGTTAAAAACATGATTACTGGTGCTGCACAAATGGACGGAGCTATCTTAGTTGTATCAAGCGCAGACGGCCCAATGCCACAAACACGTGAACACATTTTACTTTCACGTCAAGTGGGTGTTCCAAAGCTAGTTGTATTTTTAAACAAGGCTGATATGGTTGATGACGAAGAACTATTAGACTTAGTCGAAATGGAAGTTCGTGAACTATTATCAGAATATGATTTCCCAGGCGATGACATTCCTTTTGTCCGCGGTTCAGCTTTAGGCGCATTAAATGGCGATCCTAAATGGGAATCTCAAATTAATGAATTAATGGATGCTGTTGATAGTTATATTGACCTACCAGTTCGTCAAACCGACAAACCGTTCTTAATGCCAGTTGAAGACGTATTTACAATTACTGGTCGTGGAACTGTTGCTACTGGACGTGTTGAACGTGGTCAAGTTAAAGTTGGCGATGATGTTGAAATCGTTGGTTTAACTGAGACTAGAAAAACAGTAGTTACTGGAGTTGAAATGTTTAGAAAATTACTTGATTACGCAGAAGCTGGAGACAACATTGGTGCATTATTACGCGGTGTTGCTCGTGAAGAAATTGAACGCGGTCAAGTTATTGCAAAACCAAAATCAGTAAATCCACACTTCAAATTTGAAGCCCAAGTTTACGTATTATCAAAAGAAGAAGGCGGAAGACACACTGCATTCTTCTCAAACTATCGTCCACAATTCTATTTCCGTACAACTGATGTAACAGGTGTTATTTCACTACAAGAAGGTACAGAAATGGTTATGCCAGGGGACAACACTGTAATGATCGTTGAACTAATTCATCCAATCGCTATCGAAGAAGGAACTAAGTTCTCAATTCGTGAAGGCGGACGTACAGTTGGCGCGGGATCAGTTACTAAGATTTTAGAATAGTTTTTTTAGAAACAATAAATAAAACTGTAAAGCAATGAATTTGAGTAATCAGGTTCAAAGTTTTACAGTTTTTTTGTCTGTTGAATCGTTTTTTGACATTGATATTAATTATATTTGTGATAAAATAATCAAAAATCAATATGGTACATAAGATTAGATCTATAGAGGAGAATTTAAATGAAAAAAACACTGATCAATTTGATCATAGTGCTTTCTGCCTTGTTTTTTGTGTCATGCAAAAATACTAATCAAAACATTCCAGATAATCAAAAAACGAAAATTGAAGAAACCGAAGAATTAATTGAGGATGCCAACGCTGATGATCCAAACAGCATTGAGCGTGCCAAAGCGTCATTCGAGGCATTACGGCTACAAGAACAAAGAAGTGTCAAAAATTACACAAAACTCTTTTACTTAACAACACAAGCGATAACTTATGATTTATATAAAGCAAATTATAGACATATACCAGCTTATATTTTTGATGCGCAATTGTTAGATTTTCAATATAGTCCATTTATGAAAAACTATCGCATTGCAAAAACTAAAGATGATGTGGCTTTACTTATACCATTCTTGCAGATAGATGAAGAAATTACAATTGATCCAATGGGTTTTGTCACTAAAAAAGCTTTAGTTGGAGTTGTTATTACATTGGGTATTAGTTTAGACGATCAAGAAGTTACATTAAACTTGACGGATGAAGGGGAATTGTCAATATTACATACCTCAATTACGCACAACGAAGTAGGGTTAGGTGTCAATGATTACTATATTTTGATTGTTGTTTTTGACACAGAACTTGACCTTAAAATTAAAGAGATGACGTACAAAACAGTTTATAAGAATTCAAACTAACTCAATTGGATGCACTTATCTATAAAATTGCACAAATGAAAATCGTAACAAAAAGCAGGTGAAGATCTGCTTTTTGTCGTTAAGACTACTGTTTTATTGTGTTTGATTAAACGCTTGAAAATAAAAAAAAATAATTTTGAATTTGGATTTAAAGCATATCATTCGGCGTATTTTAAAGTTAAATTATACCATAAGCGGGTCTTTAGTGATAAAATAGAATTTGAGGAGTTGAATCTATGATTGATACACATGCACATTTAAATATTAAAGAGTTTTCAACTCAAATAAATGAAATTTTAAACAGAGCAAAAGCGCAAGGAGTCAAAAAAATAATTGTGATTGGCATGGATGAAGAAACAAATGAAATTGCTGTAAGACTGGCAGAACAATATCAAATGCTATATGCAAGTGTCGGTATTCATCCGGGTTATGTCGAAAACGGTGAAACCCAGTCAATCATTAAATGGCTAAAGCATCCTAAGGTGGTTGCGATTGGCGAGTGTGGAATTGATCTTTATTGGAATCGGGATAATTTTGATTTGCAAAAAAAGATTTTTATTGAACAGATTGAATTGGCTAAAGAATATAAATTACCGCTGATTATTCATACAAGAAACTCATTTACAGAAGCATATGACTGCCTATTGCCATATAAGAATACAGTAACCGGTGTGTTTCATTGCTTTAGTAGTAGCCTAGAAGATGCTAAAAAGGCAATTGACTTGAACTTTTATTTAGGCGTTGATGGACCAATAACGTTTCCTAAATCAACCGAATTAAGAGAGCTAGTTGAAGCAATTGATTTAAAGCATTGGTTAATTGAAACCGATAGCCCTTATTTAGCACCAGTTCCTTATCGTGGAAAAAAGAATGAACCAAGTAATTTGAAATTTGTAGCACAGAGTGTTGCTGATGTTAAAAAAACAAGCTTAATGGAAGTTGTGGATAGGACAACAAATAACGCCTATCAATTATTTAAATTTGGAGGTAGAGCATGAGAAAGAAAATTATTAGTATCTTTTTGATTGTAATATTTGTTGTTGCCTTGGCGGGATGTGTTTTTAGCCTTAGAGCGTTAGTAAATTATGAATCACAAAGTGACCATGAACAGGTTAGAATAGAAACGATTAGTCGAGCAGAAAAAACAGTAGTAGCAGTTAAGACTGATTCCGGTCATGGATCTGGAATTATTTATAAAAAGGAAAATTTACCAAATAACGAAAAAAGATATTCAATTATCACTAATCATCACGTTGTTGAATTTGGTGGTGAAATGAGCATTTATTTTGGTTCAAGTGAAGATGAAATAAAAGTTGTTGATTATGCTTCATTTGCTCCACAAGATATCGCAGTAGTAAGAATTATAACAACAAAAGAATTAAATGTTCATAATAGTCCAGTCATTAATGAAAATAAAAGAATGGAACTAATTAAAGGCCAAGACGTAATAGCGATTGGATCACCTTATAGTCTTGAGCTGTTTAACTATGTAACAACCGGAATTGTTAGTTTAACCCATCGAAGCTATTTGGGCATTGATGCATTAACATTTATGCATGATGCTTCATTAAATCCTGGAAATAGTGGAGGACCACTATTTAACCTAAATGGAGATTTAATTGGCATCAACGTAGCAAAAGTAGCAACTGTTAATACTCAAACGGGACTCATTGCAGCCGAAGGTTTAGGCTATGCTTTAAATATTAATACGATCGCACTTACGATTAATAGTTTTATAGAATCTGATTATATACCAGCTATCGCAAGAGGTAGATTAGGTGTTACGGTTATGGAAGTAGCAGGATTCATCCTCGTTCATGATCCTGATTTGATTAAAGAGGATCAAGACGGTGTTGTTGTTGTTGATGTAGATCCAACTATGGGCTCATACGGAAAGCTTGAGATATATGATTTAGTCACTAAGATTAATGAT
>JBAYPP010000098.1:0-3915 GCA_041677585.1 Acholeplasmataceae bacterium | reverse complement strand
TTTTTTCATCTTTTTTTCTCCTAATCTAAGTCTGGGACGATAACTTCGTCCGGCATTTTAAACATTAAAATGATTAAATCTGATCTGTTTGTCTTTTCGTCTTTAATCGTTACGGTCACTGAATTCAAACCGTCTAATAATCCAAAGAAAACATATACTTCTTGACTTAGGACATCAATCATAACTGTTGCTCTGTCTGTGTCAGAAAAAGCGGTCAGTTGATTATCATCAGCCAAATCAGGTTCAATCCTGTATTTTATAATGTAAGTTAAATTTTCTGCATTCACAATATCCCTGATATCTTTAATCTTATCTCCGTCTTCATTGATTTCATCATAATCTTCAATTTCAACAAGCGCAATCGGAATCGGATTATTACTTTCACCGGTTGTTGTCCAAACAGCAATAACCATAATTGATAATGCACTAATAACTAAGGCCAGTAACATCGACATTTTTTTAGTCATAATACCTCCTAGTATTCAATATCGACAAAGTATGCATTCAAATAACTTTGAAACATAATTAATCGATACATTAAAATAACTCCAGCAAGTGCTATTAAAATTACCCAAGCAATATCACGCATAAAGACGAACAAGACTAAGGCAAGCACACCAAAGAACAATGATAACCCTAGTCCATTTGATAGTGACTTACTAATATTATCATTATGCGTTAATGATCCTTGAGTTGCATAATCGGATAGTTTTGGATTCAAAAGGTCAATTTGAAACGAGGAAATGATGTGACCAAAATTGACAATGTTTACAAATCCAAATAATAGCCAAATATCTTTTCTTGGAAACACAGGTAAAACTCTGCTAAATAAGAAAAAACTTAACCCAATCACTATAAAAGTAAAAATAACGTTGAACGTAATCTTTGCCCAGGCCATCTTTGATGAATTATATGGAGCTGTCTTAATTAAAATAAACTCATATCCTTCTGTCGTAATAGCGCTTGCTGAAGCGGTATTTGAGGCTGTAACAATGATCAGAGTAATCATAATATTAAAGATTAAAACGAATTGATTTCCCAATGTAGACCTGTTAATACCCATATAGATATAGTTTAAGACATACATGAAAAACGGAAGTGTTAATAGCAATGCATAGTTGTTAATCAATTCGTTTGGGGTTCTTCTGGCAATTGTAAACTCTTTATTAAAGAAAGTGAAGAATAAAGAATTTGTTTCAACTATTTTTTTAACCTGCTTCTTTCGAACGGTATTTTCATATGATGATGACATCGACTTAAAATAGATTGGTTTAGCAACTAAATAGTTTAAGCCCAGGACAACCACTAATGTTGCAACTATTATTAATAAATTAACAAAGTATTGAATGTTGAATAAAAATTTGCCAATTACTGTGTAAATTGTTCCAACTGAAGCAATCTTATATAAGGTCATTGTTAATGAAATGATAAAACGATTATATAACTGTACAATTCTAATTGGTGTTTGAATGCCACTAACAACTGAATATGTTAGATAAAACAAACCTAAAACAAAGGCAATAACTAATAAAAAAGTAATAATTGGGTGTTGTTTTAAGAAGTTTCTGGCAAATGAAACGGGAATTGATATTAAGGATGCTATCCCAACTGATAACAACGGTAAGATAAAAATTACAGGAATGATATTCAAGTAATAAAGAAATGATAGTTTGTTGTTATAACCAAAAGCAACTAAGATCGGTATGATCAAATAGATGTTTCGTATTACTTCATGGATATAATATACAATCATTTTGCTTAAGTAAACCTCATCGCTTTTAACCGGATAAGAAAAGAGAATCTGATTATCCTTACTATGAAACAGCTCCGAACTCAATCCCGTAATCGCAACCACTATATTTAATCCTTGTGTTAAGATTAAAAGCGCAATTACAAAATACTCATTCGTTGGAATATATAGAATATTCTTGATGAAGTAAAGAACTAATGACATCACAATACTTAATAGTGCTACAATTAAAACTCTAGTTGCAATAAATGCATATATTCTTTTTGAACCTTTACTGTAGCGTTTTGTTTTGTTACTTAATTGTAACAACGTTAGAATTTTAATTCGTTCAATCATGAGAAACACCAATCTTGTCTTGAATACCGGTCATATAAAGCTTCTCTAACGAAATGCCTTTATCCTTTAAGATTGAAACATCATAAACGCCCGTTAATTCACCTTCAGTAATGACTGCTATTTTCGTACAAATCTTTTCAACCACTTCAATTACATGGCTGGAAAAGAAAACAATATTACCCTTTTCGGCATAGTTCTTCATGATTTCCTTAATCTGGAATGATGAAATCGGATCTAGTCCTGTCAATGGCTCATCTAAAATCCAAACAGGTGGTTCGTGAATCAAAGAGGCTATTACGACCAATTTTTGCTTCATCCCGTGTGAATAAGATTTAACCATTTGGTCGAGGGCATGATCCAATGATAATTTTTTCGCTAAATCGTTTAAGTGTCGATCACGTGTTTCGTTGTCAATTCGATACAGATTAGCAACATAATGGATATATTCTCTGCCCGTTAGCTTTTCATAGACTGCGTGATTATCAGAAACATAGCCAATTCTAAGTTTTGCTTCTAGTGGTTGCGACTTAATTGAATATCCGCAAATTTCCATTTCACCTTCAGTAATTGACTGGATGCCGACCAAACTCTTGATTGTTGTTGATTTTCCGGCACCATTATGTCCAAGGAAACCAAAAATTTCACCTCTTGGCACTTCTAGTGAAAAGTTTTTAACAGCAAATTGAGTTGATTTTCCATAACGTTTTGAGAAATTGGTAATTTTTATCATATCGACACCTCCAAGGTTCATTGGTTCGCTTGTACTTCTACCACCTAATAATTCTAATAAATTCAAATAATCTACTTTCATTTGTTTTTGCTTGTCTCTTAAACGCGCCCTTTGATCGGCAAATTGATAACTGGCATCATAAACAAACCAGCTAGCAAACATTAAGAAAACAAACGTTAAATAATATAAAATCTGGAAAAGCCAATAAAAAGTAAATGTTAAGCCTCGATATTCAAAACTAACAACATTGAAATATTGCAATTCCCTTATATTAAACATATCGGTTAGATAATCCGAGTAGGCAAAGAAGTAATCAACTTCATTGTAGTTATTGAACCAAGCGTTTAGACCAACAACAACGATAAAATAAACTGTAAAGACTAAGATCGCCTTATACATATGTGATAAAACAGGCTTGGGAAAAACATGCAGTGCTACACCTAAAATTGGTACAATCAAGGCATATAAATGATTATAGCCAAAATGAATCACCGTAAAGGAAAAAAAGTCAGTTGAGTAGTTTGGCAGGAAAATTGCGGCTATTGCACCTAATACATTGGCAAAATATGAAAAATAGAAAAAGCTTTTTATATTAAAAACAAGAGCGAAGAACAATAAGATTACTGCTGTGTTACACAAATGTAACGGTAATGCAGCTAAACCAATTCGTCGCATATAAAAGTATTGAAAGACCCCAGCAAAAGCCAAAAAGACCATTAATAATGTTTTGTCATTTTGATCTTTACGACGCATCACAAAATAAATGGTAAACATTAAGACGACTGGAACAATAATTACGAAAATGTGTGTTATTGTAAAATCTTTAGGCACTTCACCATAATTACCAAACAAGTTATATAATAATGTTTGTGGCATTAAGGCGAACAATGAAACCAGTAAAATAACAGTGGGTTTCCAAATGTCATTTAATTTAATTAGTTCCTTATTTTTAATTAATTGAAATAAGATTAATCCTGCTAATATTAAATACAAAATAGTCTCGATTCCAAATTGGATTCCTCTAGTTGAAAATACTGAAGCTGCTTCACCATAGAAGGCAATCAAATGACTCTTAAAGAAGATGATGTTCAAAAAGGCT
>JBAYPP010000097.1:0-3983 GCA_041677585.1 Acholeplasmataceae bacterium | reverse complement strand
CCCGATATACTGTTCTAAAGAAAATTTCTCAACAAATTCGCCTCCGTTTACTACCGCATCGGCTTCAAACAAAGGAGCTTTTTTTCCAACTAATACTGACATTATGCTATTGATTTTAAATTAGATATTCTTTTACTGCAAAAATATAAATTAAGCACACTCAAAAATAAACTTTGGAGGCTTTTAACGAATATTAATAAAATTGGGCTTGCGTTTATGAACAGTGGGATGTAAAGTACCAGTACTCGGAGTGATTAGTCAGGCTTTAGGTTAATTCAATAAAAAAAATTCTGTTGTCAGATGAAGAAGATTCGTCAGTTTTACAATACTTGCCATCAGACGATTCCATTTTCAGTTGCTGACAGTTTGTGACCAATTCGCTCGATTCTTTCTTGAGTCTGCTTTTCAGAACTTTCCAGTAATTATTTTGGGTTTACACTTTTAGCTAGTATATTAATAATATCAACAATTGAAAAGGCCATTTTTTCTTTTACTAGCTCTTAGTTTTATTAAATTTTCGTTAAAGTTAAAATTTTCGACTCTTGGGTTTTCTAACCCTCTTTGAATAGCGTTTCTCAAAGCAATAGCATTACTTTCTTCATCCGCTAAAATCCCGGTCTGCCATTTGCGAATTTTAATTCCTAACGCTTATTTTTTTAATTCAAACGCACTGCAGATGAACTATCTATTTCTAAAAACACACCTCGATTGCATGCTCCGTTTATTGGCAAATCATGTCCAACGATTGTTCCGCTCACTTTTAATTTAACATAATCTCCTATATTATTCTCCCTAATAAAATCGCTTATTTTGTCAAATACAGATTTGGCATCGCCCAAAATTGTTATTTCAGTATTAATGCTTCCAACTTCAGGGGCATTATTTAATTTAAAGGTGTTGCCAATAAGATTAAATCCGAGATTTGATAGGTTGTAATAACCAATAACAGTTACCGATTCACCCTCATGATTTAAAGGTTCGCTGCAAGGATGTTTACCATCTGTTTCACAATATGTGTAAAGATCATTTACTGTTAACGCTGTGTTTGGGTATTCATATTCGTTTTTGTCACAAGAATAAAATAGCAAGATTGCAATTACGAATAGCCTGGCAAGTTTTTTCATGATTTTGGTATTTTATGGATTCTTATTCGCTAGGATGGTTTTTTACTTAAATTGATTTCGCCTTTAAGTTTGCCACCAACTCGTTTACAAATAAACCTCCCCACCTCAAAAGAAACACTTTCCAAACCTAAAACCGGAAATAATGTGCACTTTTTCTTTTTTTAGATGGTGTTTATAGCTGCAACAAATTTAGGAAAAAGTAAGTGTTTTATAAGTCGTCAAAGGAAGAATAATACTTTTCGGAGAAGTCTCATCGTTAAAAGCCTTTTTAACAACGCGTATGAAGCCTTGTTTTTTTAGTGGCTTTTTCAGCCTTGGTAGTCCAACACAGCACTGCTTTTATATATTTTATGGGGCCTAATAGCTACTCCCACTTTGGAATATGCGTTATTCAGGATAGTTTTTCTATGCCCTAATGACGCTATATCTTCATCTATTAGCAGCTGCATCAAAATGAGAAGTGGTTCATCATAACCATAACTACAGTTTTCGGCTATGCTTCCTGATACTCCATAATTTCTTAATCGCTCACCAAACTCAGTTCCATCCATTGATTTATGCCCAACATATCCTGCTGTGCCTAAATCATTTGCATGAAATTCAGTGGCATTAAATATTGCCTTTGAGGGGTATAATAACTGACTTTTTTCAATGCTATTTAAGTCCTCAACTAAAGAACGAGCATAACTTGAGGTGCTTTGTGTTGGATTTAATTTGAAATAAGTTTTCAAATAAGTGCTGTCAAATAATTTGGGATTAATTCTTACCAGGTTTTGCAAATAGATGAGTTGTTTCTCACTTAGCGTTAAATAGTCAGCGGATTCAGCTGTATTGGCAAGACAATAAAGGGGGTTTTTATAGGCGTCAAAATTGTATTCTGAATTTGAATAGCCGCTTGATCCATCGTACTTATATTTATAATTTGATTGATAGTAAGTGGCTTGCATCCAATCGAATACTTCTTTTGCTTGCTCCTCTTTTCCGGATAAATAAGACGCTTTCCCTAATTCAAATAATTTATCTTGTAAAACATCTAAAAACTTTTTGCTTTTCAAGCTCACTTCGGGTAAGGGTTTACTCTTATCCAAATGACTCATCACCTTCATTAGCAATTCCGTATCTGTATATTTATTGCGTATTTCCTTGTGTTTTCTGGAGTAGTATAAAGCATAAGAAAACAAATAGTTAAAGCGTTTGTCATTCGGATAGGCTTCCAAAGCTTTTTTTGAAGCTTCATACAATTCGTAATTGTTTGAACCATATAGTTTTTCTGTCTTCTTAAGGTATTTTAAACGTTTTTTCTCCATCGTCTTTGCCGATTGAGGAAAGGCCGAAAAACTAACTATTGCCAATAAAATTACTAGAACTATTTTTTTCATTTTTGATGTATTTATTGATAACAATTCTCTTCACGAAAGAGTGTGTACATTCCCTTTCTTGTCAATAAAACTCCTTTCATTGTTGTAAATCACATTTGCCAGGCCGCATTGCAGGTGAATGAATCTAAACCAGCAGGCAGTTTATTTGTTTATTAAGTTATAATACCACACCCTTTCTGCAAGGCTACTACAATCAAAAAGCGACTTTGTTTCATAACACTTTACATTGCAGGGAATTACTTCTGTTCCGGTTATGTTGATTACACCAAAAGTTTCATCTCCTTTACTTACAATCGCATACCCATTGTGAAAGCTTGAACCTCCATCGTAGTTTTTTAGTGAAATGATGCTGTTTCCTTTCCGGTCAATAAAACAATATTCTTTGTTGAAAATCACTTTTGCACGTCCGCATGAAAATGGCTGTGGCCGGTCAAACAATTAGGGAATAATCAGCTCGCCCTGAACATTGATATAACCCCATTTGCCTGTGGAGAAATTTCCGATTTTCACAGCGGCTAATCCTTCCTGAAAATCCCTTACACCGGTATAGATAAGTGGAATAACTTGCTCACCTAACTCATTGATAAAGCCACAGCTTAATGCCCTCAGTAAACCATTTTTGACCCTGATAAGTCCTTCCGAAGGCTTGCCTATATAGTCGTATTGCTTCATTCGATTTCTATCAAATCAATCGCCTGCATCAAGCGGTCTGTTTCCGTAAGTGCTACAATGATTTTTTGGTAGTGCTGAACGTCTTCAAACTCCAATTGGCGGTTTTTACGGTCTTTGAGCCACTTTTGAGCGGGTTGATAACCGCCAATGTAAAATTCCCAGGCTATTGCCGGAACATGATCGAAATACTGGCTGTCGTTGATATATACTTTACCGGATTTGTAGGTGGGTTTGCTAACGATATTATCACCGTCAATGGGGTATTGGGTAATATAATCTTCAACTGTCGGGCTTTCCAATAAATGGATTTGCCTGATTTCGCCACCAAGTTTCACCAATTGCCAAAACGTACGGCTGTCTTTTGGGTAAGGCACTCTCGGGAAATCAATTTTCAGAAATTCTTTGTATTTCTCGCGGTATGTGGGCGAATGCAAGACTGCATAGATATAATCCAATAGGTCAATGGGCGCAAAAACTTGCTTGAAATCATCTTGCAGCTCGTCGTTATTATTAACAAAACAAAGGTTTCCGGTTACTTTTTCAGGCACAAAGCTTAATCCCAATTTCGCGGCAATTTGTTGTACGATTTCCGGGTTTAGGTTGGGAGTTCTTTCTGCTGATGGATTGATGGATTGCTGGGCGGAAGTTTCAGGGTAGAGGTAGAGGGGGAAAATTACACCACCTCCTCTGTAGTATAAATTAAAGTCAATAATTGTATTTGTTATAAATGATAAGTTCCATGTCATTGAGCCAACAACTTGTCCTTGTCTGCCTATGACTAAACCTGTGTTTTCTCCATTTATAAAAT
>JBAYPP010000096.1:0-3991 GCA_041677585.1 Acholeplasmataceae bacterium | reverse complement strand
GAATAAATTACCGGTATTGTTGCCTGATAGTAAAGCTTGCCATCTCTTAAACGTCCAATCGAGTTCCATTGATGCCCAAGCTCAGCGAGCCAAGGTGAGGTGTATGCGGTTGTATTAAACAGCAATAAACGTTTAACACGATTAGGATGCATACTAGCAAACAGGACACTTACTTCTCCACCATATGAAATACCAACCAGGTTTATTTTAGCGATCTTAAGATGATCCAGCAATGCTAAAACCACCTCAACCTGAATGCTTTGCGTATAACTCTCAGACATGCGACTGCTTTGACCTTGGTCTAAAAAATCAACTCTTATCAATTGACTATGCTTTGACAGCGAATTAACAAATGGTTCCCAACTTTTGGTAGACATCATAATTCCGTTTAAGATTAGGATTGGTTCACCAATTCCGTTGACCTCATAATAAATGTTATAATTTTTAAATTTCAGGATACTCATATTACGCTCCTATAAATCCCCATTTGATCGCTTCCTGTTTCAACTCTTCCCTAAATTTAGGATTAGCAATACTGATCAGCAATTCTACTCTCTCAGCAATTGTTGTACCTCTTAGTGAAACACATCCGTATTCAGTTACAACATAGTCAACATCGTTTCTTGACAAAGAGACAGCTGCCCCCGGTTTTAGGATTGGAACAATTTTTGATATTTCTTCACGCTCGTTGGTTTCAGGATTTCTTACCATCGCTGTTGAATATAACGCAATGAATGAACGTCCGTTCTTGCTATTTTGTGCACCAACCGCAGTATCTGATTGACCGCCGGTGCCACTAAACTGAACGTGACCGATTGATTCGCTTGCACATTGTCCGGTAAGATCAATTTCAATTGTTGTATTGATTGAGACCATATTATCATTTTTGCCAATGATATAAGGATCATTAGCTGCATTTCCACGCATAAAGAACAGGCTTGGATTATCATCTAAAAAAGCATATAGTTCCTGTGAACCGTACGCGAATGCGGCAACATGTTTTCGTGGCATTAAAGTTTTTCTTGCCCCATTTGCTACACCGGACTTAATCAGTTTCATCATTCCTGTAGTAAACATCTCTGTATGGATACCTAAATCTTTTTTACCCATTAATCCCGTGGCAACCGCATTTGGAATACCACCGATACCTAATTGAATCGTATCACCGTCTTTAACGTGGTTGGCAATCAAATTACCGATAATAAGATCTTTTTCGTTTGGTTCAATATCAGGGATACTTGGAACGGGATAATTAGATTCAATAATATAATCGACTTCACTAACGTGAATACTGTTGTCGCCAAATGTTCTTGGAAAATTTGGATTGATTTCAATGATGACAATATCAGCAGTATCAATTGCATCTCTTTCATAGACGTTTGAAACAGATAAGGAAATATATCCGTGCTTATCTGGAATGCTTGCGCTCATCGCAAACACGTTTGGTTTCATATGTTCAAAACGTTTTTTACCGGCTAAATGTAGATGGTTTGGTATAAACGAAATATTGCCGTTTTTATGGACTTTTCTTAAGGTATTAGTATAAAACCAACCGCCAATTTTAAAAGACTCTTTATAGGCAGGATTCATAAAAAAATCCGCTTCCAAGATTGGCAAACAATTCGAAACAGTTACATTCTTAACATGATTAGCAATCGTATGCAACTTGTTCATAAATGCTTGTGGTTCGGCTGCTGTCATACCAACAACGACATGATCGTTTGATTTAACAAGTTTAACAGCTTCAGCTGCTGTTATAATTTTCGGCATTTTCATAAAAATCCTCTTTCTAATACATAGTATGAAGGGAGAGTTTCCTCTCCCTATTATACCTCTAATTATTTATTTTTTGTTTAGTATTTCTTCAAGTGATTCAATTTCAGCTACTTTAACGAATTCGCCTAATTTAGTTTCAGCATTGTATTCATACTTGAGGAATGACATTGAGTTGATTCCCCAGCGTTTACCATCTGTAAAGTCAATTTCTCCACCCATTGGAATGTTAACTGGAGCACTTTCTAATGCTTGAATGTATGTCAGGAAAGTTAACTCACCTTCAACACGATCCAAACCAGCTAAGAATACTTTAGCAGCCACATAACCAGCCATTGCGAAAGCATTACCGGTATAGTTCTCTTTACCAGAGTCTGGTTCTGCACCATAACCGTTTGCAGTCATAATAGCGAAGAAATCAAGGTATCCGCCTAATCCTTCTTCAGTAGTAACGTCTAACCATGCACTACCATAGAAATCAAAATCATAATCCATCGCTGTAATTGATGAAGCATTTGTATTAACGTATGAAGTAATTACAGGAGCGGTGTTACCATTGTCATTTAACGCAACTAACGCACTGTTAAATGGAGCTTGGTTACCAGCAACGATGATTAGAGCAGGATTCTTAGCAATTGCTGCCTTGACGGCAGAGTCAATTGAACCTTCTTCAAATGAGTTAACAGTTAGATAACGTTCACGACCATTGTTTCTAGCTTCTTCAATAATACCTGCAGTAATTGATTTACCGGCATCATCATTTGTATAAAGAACGTAAATTCTAGCATTTTCTGCTAATTTTTCATCACCGCTTTCACCAAACAATGATTCAGAAATTGCTCTTGCATATGCAATCCGACCGTCAGTTTTATAAATTGGTTGAACTGCAAATACTGGGTTACCAGGAGTATTACCAAAGTATAATTCATTGATACCTGTAGCAGCATACACCATTGGTATGTGTGCATCTAGAATTGTTGGTAGAGTTGCACCAACAGTACCTGTACCAACATGACCAACCAATGCGAAGACTTTATCATCTTCAATTAACTTTTTTGTGTTGGTTAAACCAACGTCAGGTTGAGTTTGGTCATCATAAGTAATGTACTCAATTTTGTATTTTGTGCTTGTTGCGTTGTAAGATTGGAAGACCGAATCAATTGCTGCACTAAATGGAATACCAACTACACCAAATAAACCTGATTTTGAAGCTGTATTCCCAACTTTAACAGTAATAGTTCCATCACCATTATCTGTTACACCCTGCACTAAACCTGCTGGAACTTCCGGAACATCATATTCTTCAACATCCAAGTTAGGTAAAGTGTTTTGACAAGCTGCTAATACTACGACGAATACTAGCATTAAAAAACCTAAAACAATCTTTTTCATATTTTCTCCTTTTATTAATATCCAACTAATGTTGGTTATTTCCTAATTATTCTTGCCTAAATAGGCGTTAACTAATTCATCATTAGCTAATAAATCCGCGGCTTTTCCTTCTAATTTGATTTTGCCTAGTTCTAAGACATAAGCATAATCTGCAATCTTTAAAGTCTGAAACGCATTTTGCTCAACAATCAGTATCGTTTTGCCAGCAGCTCTAATTTTTACTAATACTTCAAAAATACTGCGAACAATTAATGGCGCTAATCCAAGCGATGGTTCATCAAGCAATAAGATATCCGGATCACCCATTAATGCTCTGCCGATGGCCAACATTTGTTGTTCTCCACCAGATAGTGTTGATGCTTGCTGTTTTCTTCTTTCCTTTAAAATCGGAAACAACTCAAACACGTTATCAAATAATTTCTTAATTCTTGCATTTCTTTTTAATCCATCCTTTGACTTAAGCGCATAAGCACCAACCAACAGATTGTCCTCAACAGTAAGGCCACGCAAGACTAAACGACCTTCTGGGGATTGTAAAATACCTTTTGCGGCGATTTTATATGGCTCTTTATTGCTAATCAATTCCCCATCTAAGCTGATTGATCCCTCGGCCACTTTTACTAAACCGGATATACTTCTGATCAAAGTCGTTTTACCGGCACCGTTTGATCCCAAAATTGCAACAATACTATTTTCAGGAACGGTCATTGATACACCTTTTACCGCTCTAATGATTCCATAATCAATGATGACATCTTTTATTTCAAGGTATCCCATCTTACTCACCACCCAAATAAGCTTCTTGAACCGCTTTATTTTTCTGAAT
>JBAYPP010000095.1:0-4069 GCA_041677585.1 Acholeplasmataceae bacterium | reverse complement strand
ATCCAATTTAGATATGTGCCTCCTTTATCTTTCTTATGCTCGATTGCCATAAAACCCTGTGGACGTCGGTCACCTCGTGCAAACATTGCGTAAACTTGCACTTTAGGATTATTAGCAAAATCAGCCCAATCTGTATACCAACCACGTTCTTTTGTAAATGATTTTAATTTTGAAGCATCTACTTTTACAATAGTAGTTTCAACTTGTGCGCCTGTTTCACTGTTTATTAATCCATGTATTCCTCTATTTATTATACCATTTTTTGCTTCATTTTGCAACTCATATGTTGCCTGATATTCAGTCTCATTTTGATTAATTATCGTTCGCCAGCGATAGAATGCTCTGTTATTTTCTAAACTAAATATTTCATATTCTTTCATTCTTCTGCGCCATCGTTTACGCAACCTGCTTGCCTCTTTACTATAACCCGCTTCTCTTAATAAACGCTCTTCGCTTTTCATTTGCCTGATACTATTTTCATATTGCCTTTGTTTTTGATCAACCGCATATTCTCGCTTGATTTCTTCTAATGTATAATCTTGCGGAGGTTTAGAGCCTTTTTGATAAGGTACTAAACGGTGCCGGCAATTATAACCGTTAATTATACTATTACCTTCATTTAATTTTAAAACATCTGGCAAGTATGTGTAAGATATGCTGTCTATAGTTCCGTTTTTTTTGTCGGGGTTTATACTATATAGCTTGCCTTGATGAGGCGCACAGCGTGGGCTAGCGTCTGGATGTGATGAAGCCCACACAAATTCAACATCAGCATCAATAAACTTCTGTAAATCATTCATGTTACTTTCGTATCTAATTGACATTTCAGCACGATTTCGCAAACTCATCGTATAAACATAACCTTTGCGTTTATCGGTTTCTTTAACTTTTATTACTTTTGGCGGCTCAGCAGCTAGGGCTTTAAGCGCAACCTTAAGCAACTTATCATAATCATTGACAACTGCTAATCCTTTGCTTGTTTGTGTTAAGACGCTTCTAAAAGTATTTATACTTTTCTTTCCAAGTTCAGCATTTAACATATTTTTAAAATCAATTGTAAATATATCTTCTTTAAACTTATTAACTTGGTTTTTAAGATTTTGATTTAATATTGTTAATGTTTGTGATAATTGATAATGCCATTTCCTAGTCGCGATAACTAACGCCTTTCGTGTTTCTTCTCTTAATTGAATGTTGTCAATTTGTTTGCAAAAACTACCTATTGTATCATTCAAGAGCTTAGTAAGTTCTTCGCTATCTTTTCCTTCCATAATTCCAATAGTAAGTGTTTCTTTGATTTTTTGTGATGCTGTTTGCACCAAAATAACTGCTTTTTGTGCTACATTCTGCTTTGGAGATTTCAATTCTAATAAAGCATTCATTTTTAATTATCTCTATTTTCAATTATATCTTCTAAAACCTTATGTACTTTTGTTTCTTTTTTGCTCGTGTTATCATTCTTGCGGTTTTTATTGTTATTATCTTCTTCATTATTAACATCATCTTCTTCAAATCCTGTTAATTCTGGTAGATTCGCCGGGTTATCAAGACTCATTCCGTTTTCATATCGAATAATATTTACTTCATTATCGATTTGATAATCACTCCAATTTTTATGTATATTTCTTAAAGCTGTATAAGTAGAGGCAACACCCACTTGTTTTGCTCCACCCCAAACATTTATTAAGTCCTTTTGTTTAGGTATTATATAATCATTAAACTTGACATTAATATCACAATTTTTAAAATTAACATCTATTTTAGGTATATCTTCTTGATTTATTGGCAGTTCCGTTTGCATCCAATAATTTAATGACAACATTTGCAAAAGTATCTTTTCTAATTCAGGTTGCCATATTTCTAATTTTCCCGCTCTTGTTTCAAGCGTCGCTTTGTTTCTTTCTTCTTGGCTATCTGCACTCGAACTTACGCTTTCGATTCCAGTAATTCCAATCGAAACAGGTGAATACCCAGCATTGTTAAGAATTGTTGTGACTGCTATTCGCCATTTTGAATGTAGGCTTTCTTGTTTATCTGCAATTGTACTTGTAATAATTTCATTTTTTGCATTTTGATCCGGATCACCATCAACTTTTAAATAGTTAGTCGCAAATGGATCAAACTTAGTTATATCTGCGTTCTCATCGTTTTCATCGTGCAAATATAAAATCATTGTACTTGGTATCATTCGCTTTGATTTATTATTTCTTATCTCAGCAAATATCTCGCTTACCGTTTCATCAAGACCATCAAAGAATGTTGAATTATTAGCATAATCACTCGCACCATATGGACTTTCTGGAAATTCATTATTTGGTAATTTATTAGGTATTTCAAAAGCTAGCATACCCTTTATGCCATTAAAAACAATCTCTTCATTTAATTCAGCTGTTTCTGGCAACTTTGTTAATGGCACTTCTACCTCAATGCCAGCTGCTTTTATTTCGTATAATTTGTTTATGATAAGAGCATTGCCATCATCAGTTGTTGTATAAATCTCTTTATGTCTAAATATAACTTCATTGCCTTTACCAAAATAATCATTTTTAAAAATAATTGCTGTTGTTATACCTCGTTCTTTAATTATTTCTGCTTGCCTAATATCAGTTGTTTCTAAAATCGGGTATATTGATATTCGCAAATCATAACCCAGTTTAAAGAAAGCATGCCCGCACCAACTCGAATTAACAGCTGCAGTTGAGATATTTTTATTAAAGTTTGTTTTATCTTTCAAAATTTCAATAATTGACAATACCTCGCTTGATTTGTCTTCGTCTGGTATATCAGTCATTTCGCCGGTTTCATGTTCTTTGTAAATAACAACTTCGTTCATAATTCCACCACCGAATAAGATTGTCGCATTCTTTTTAGCTATCAAAGCTGGTAACCCTGAATGAACTTTAGGATAATTTATTGGAGCGTTGCTCCAAAAATAATTTATCTCGCCTTTGTAATAATTGTTAATAAATGTTGTCCTTAACAATCTTGGGTTTCCAGAAAACCACGCTAGATTTTCCAAAATATTTAATGAAAAATCTTGTTCTTTGTTATATTGAACTATTTGTTTTTCGTAAATAGGATTATATTTAATCCCTTTAGCATTTAGCATGTTTAAATCCTCCTGCAATCTTGATAATCTTTTTTCGGTTTTAATTTCTTTTCTTCGGCTTCTATATCGTTGCCACCAATTTGTTTTTTTTTCTTGATAAACCATTCCATTTATTATTCTTCTTGTCATTTTAAACTCCTTTAATTAAGCAACAAGTCTTTTAATATTTTTTCTTCCAGCTTGCAAAATTGCGTGCATATGTCTAGTTAATAGGTATTCTCCGCTATCAATTATGTCATTATGTTTCAAGTTTTTATCTTCTCGCAGTTCATTTATATTTTCGCTATATTTCGCAACCCGAAAAGCGTCATATATTTCTTTGCCCGCTGCAGTATTATTAAACTCAACTAAATCATGACTTAACATAATAATCATTAAATCTACTCGCTGTTTGATTGTTGCTTTATAGCTTTCGATAACTTCTAATCGTGGAAATATTGGCTTTAATATCGTTCGCAAATCACTAATATAATTTAATTCCGCACTATCGATTGATACATATCTCAAATTAAGTTTATCGTAATAAGGTTTTATAAAAGCAATCAAATTCTCTGTTTTCTTTTTGTAACCACATTGTTCGAATGAATAATTATCAAGAAAACCAGTTTTAGAAAAATCATACTTAAATCCGCCTAGCGTAAAAGAATTAAACGCTCTAGTTGCTCCTATATCAACACCTATTCCAAAATGATTATAATCTCTAAAATCTAAATCTTTAATATGCCGATCTGGACTCATATAATCTAGATAAATCATCTTGCCGTGTGAACCGCGTAAACCTAATATTTTAATTGTATGATAATAACTACCTACCGGGTATGTTGCTGTCATTCGTGATATTTTTATTTCATTCATTGATGGATTATCTCTCATCGTGAAATGTATATAATACCATCCTTTTTCCTTTTTTGCCTTTACCATTTCTGCTAATATTTCAGCTGGAGGATTAAACAAAGGATT
>JBAYPP010000094.1:0-4071 GCA_041677585.1 Acholeplasmataceae bacterium | reverse complement strand
GCTTTTTGATGATTATTAAATCCGCAGGATTTATTTCACCAAAACTTATTCGCTCACAAAATGCCATCAATTTTGCTTACATAGTTTATTTAAAACTAAAAGAGTTAGGTATAAATTCAGTTGCTATTGAAAGTTATGTAAGACGTTGGTTAGTTTATTCAATATTGACGGGTCGTTACTCAGGTTCGCCAGAAAGTGCCTTTGACTTTGACATAAAACAAATATCGCAAAAGCCATTTGACGAATACTTAAAAGAGAAAGAAGAAGGAGAACTTTCAGACGCATTTTGGAACGCTTCACTTCCTCAAAGTTTAGACACTTCCGTTGCAAGTAGCCCTTATTTCCACGTCTTCTTGGCTTCACAGGTAAAAGCAAACGACCGAGGATTCTTATCAAAGGATGTTTTAGTAAGCGACTTGATTTCGCTTCGGGGCGATATTCACCATTTGTTCCCAAAGGACTATTTGAAAAAACACGGGTTAGACAGAAGGCAATACAACCAAATTGCGAATTACGTTTATATGCAGTCAGAAATTAACATTAAGGTTGGCAACAAACCACCAAAGGACTATTTTGAAACCGTAAAGACACAAATGTTAAATGGAAACCAACAAGTAAGCGGACTTTCAAACGAACTACAACTTTTTGACAATTTGAAAATGAATTGTGTGCCGACTGAAATACAAGAAATGAGCATTGACGATTACAACGACTTTTTGACTTTAAGACGAAAACTTATGGCGACAAAAATCAAAGAATATTACCACTCATTATGACGAGAAAAGAAGGGCGAAGGCATAACATCACCTATACGCAAGCAGGGGTTTCGTGCTTCGTATGACAGGAAAGTGGTTAATCAAACATGAGCTTTTCAAATCAAGTTTTGTGCTCCGAAATACGCCACCTTTGTGTAGCTGCAAAACGTAGAATCACCCAATAATTTTTTGGTAAAATGAATAATTATCCCTAATTTTGCATATCATTTATTGAGAGTTCATAGATAAGTGAGTTAAATAATGATTAACTACTTGTAAGCAGAAATCCTGTGTACTTTGCCTTCTTCAGGACTGTTTCAGGGTATATTAAAAGATAAAAACAGCCAGTATATTGAAAAAAATATTGATTAAAAATTTGCGCCATGGAACTTGAAAAAATATACAACGAGAATTGTTTGATTACAATGAAATCTATGCCCGACAACTATGTTGACTTTGTAATCACTTCACCACCTTATGACGAAATTAGAAATTATAATGGCTATCAATTTGAATTTGAATTAATTGCAAAAGAACTTTTTAGAGTCTTAAAAGTGGGAGGAGTTGTAATTTGGGTAGTGGCTGATGCAACAATCGAGGGAAGTGAAACAGGAACTTCGTTTAAGCAAGCATTATTTTTTAAAGAAATTGGTTTTAGATTACATGATACCATGATATATTATAAAAATAATCCAATGCCACAAACAGGAAATAGGTATCATCAACATTTTGAATATATGTTTGCTTTTTCAAAAGGAAGTCCCAAAACATTTAATCCAATAACAGAGCCTACAAAATATCAAGGACTTGCTAACATGAAAAATAGAGGACAAAATGGTACTCTTGATTATGAAAAAGTTGAAAGAACAAAGGAAAAGAAAGTTGGTAATGTGTTTTTTTATTCAATAGGCGGAGGAATTTCAACAAAAGATAAGATTGCATATAACCATCCTGCTATTTTCCCGGAAAAACTTGTTGCTGACCAAATTATTACATGGACTAACGAAAACGACTTAGTTTATGACCCTTTTATGGGAAGTGGTACCACTGCAAAAATTGCACATTTATTAAAACGAAAGTGGATTGGTTCTGAAATCTCAAAAGAATATGTTGAAATTTCAGAAGAAAGATTAAAGGAACATACAATGCATAATTTATTTGCAGCAAAATAACATGAATTTAGTAGAAAGAGGTTCTAAAACAGCAAAAGACGGCTTTAAAAATGAAGACGATATAATTAGAAAGTTTAATGATTGGAAAAAAGATAAAGATGCTCAAGCATGGTTAATCTTAATGAAATACAAACTTCCTGAAATTGAGTATGTTGAAGCTGTTAAATTATCAGGTTACAAATCAGACGTTCAAGTACAAGTAACTATAAAACTAAAGAAAGCAATTGATGTAGAAAATTTACAGGTTAAATTGGTAAGTAATCCGAAAGGATTTAATCAAATTGATAAGCGATGGGTTGATAAATATTCAGAAATGTGGAATATACCTACACAAGTCGTTTCAATTTTAAAAAGATATACAGGAGAAGAAAAACCTTCAATTAAAAAGCCTAAAGACAATCGAAGGATGTTTGCAAATGAATTTTCTGAAGTTGAACAGAAAGTTGTTTTAAAATGGTTAAAGAAAAATCAATCTTTAATTGTTTCAGACATATTGAAAGGACAGGGGAAGTTTGCAGCAGAATGGATGTTAGTAGCTCAAAAAGTTGAGAAAAATTCAAGGTGGATTCTAAAACCAATGAATTTTTGTTTGAATTATTTCGGGAATGGTGAAATTGAAATTACTAACAGAGGAAATTTTAAAATTGGAAGAATTACAATGCAAAGAAAGGGTGGTGATGGTGGCAGAGATTCTGCAAATATGTTGCAATTTAAAATTAATCCGGCAGAATTGTTTGATAATGAATGAACACACACTATAACTAGCGGTATAAAAAATTGCCGGTTCAGTAGTAAATTCAAGTATTCTTCCCAGCATCAAGTTCGGTGTAACTTGACAGGAAATCGCACACAATCAGCAACTTTTCATACCGCCAGCGTTTTTCAACCAATATTTTTCTTGGTAAAAAGAATAATTTTCCCTAATTATTGCATATCATTTATTGAGAAGATGTAGGTAAGTGAGTTATTTTTTCACTTAGCATCATAAGTGGGTAACCCGTCAGAAACAGTGATCAGATAATCGGTGAAATCTTACGCGATATGGATATACTGAAATAGTTGTTTTAAAGTTATAATGTAGAATGCCCCATTATTTTTTTGAAATGTTGCTTTTTTTCTTGGTAGTTTGTGATATATTTCCTAATTTTGCATATCATTTATTGAGCGGATGTTGATAAGTGATGAATGAAGTATAAAGTTCCATTGGTAAGCGACAATAATGATGAACTTAAAAAGAAAATAGATAACCTCGATTAAAAACAACTGAATTGTTAAACAATAATTTCAAAAGATGAAACTAGAAAAAATATTAGATAATGTAAATTCTTTAGAAAAGAATTCATTTCTGAAGATTATTGACAATATTAAATCCTGTAATCCAAAAAACAGCAAAGAAATTGATAAAATACTATCAGAAAATAGTAATGATTTAAAAAGTGTCGATAGTATTAATATTGCCAAAGTTTTCAATTTAATCAAAAATGAGTTTGCAGAGACAGTGATTGCTGAGTTCGTAAATACAACTTCACAACTAGACATTTTTATTGATATTTTGATTAAAGATGGCAATTGCATCATGAACCAAAATTGGCTGGTTCATTTATATCAAAATGAACTTGACAAAATCAAAGCAAAAACTCTGCATCTAAAAGCAGAGCTTTCAGCTGAGAAGTCGGAAATAGATGTCGTTCGGAAACGTGATTATAATATTTATAAATCATGCTTAGAAACCGCATATACCAACGATATAGACAATAATAGAGATAAGAAAATAACAAACGATGAATTATCGATCCTTTTAACTTTAGCGAATAAGCTTGAACTATCGCAAGAGGAAATAAAATTGATTAAATATTTAATAATCCCACCAGAGAAATTAAACATTGATAATGTTATTGCTTTACTAAAAAACATTGGTGTAATATTTTATTCAAAGAAGAACAATTTAGTTTATGTGGCAGATGAAGTTGTTTCTGTTTTGCGTAAAATACGCAAAAAAGATTTAGCAGATAAATATCTTCGTCGAGTTTTGAAAACCTTTAAGGAACCTCAAATTAATCTAATATGTAGAAAACATAACATTGACATTAAAGAACTAAATTATGATTCAAAAATTAATCATATTATTAAAGATGGTATTTCTT
>JBAYPP010000093.1:0-4074 GCA_041677585.1 Acholeplasmataceae bacterium | reverse complement strand
TCGGCAATTTGATCAACTGCATTACTATCAATAAATGGTAGTAGTCCCATTAGATGATGATCAACTTCACCTGTTTCATTGTCAATGTTTTCCCTAATGATTTTTGACAAAGTTTCTTCACTCATAAATGGTGCGAAAACGATTAAGGCTTTTAAGCCTTCTTCTTCGGCAATTTTAGAAGCATTCTCGTCAATTGTTTCTTCATCTAAAAAAGGTAGTAAAATTGTTAATAGTTCTTTGTCTATCTCATCATCAATTTTAACTTTTTCTTTGAATTGTTTTGGTTTGACATAATGCAGCACTTCTTTTAGTACTTCTTTTTCGAGATCTTTAACTTTTATTTCTTGATCATCTAGCAATGATTCAACAACTTTAGCGGACTTCTCGTTGTCTAATAATGCATCAATTGAAACGTCAAAAATATTTGCTATCTCTTTCAATTTAGTAATATCCGGCATTGAGTCGCCACGTTCCCAATTACTTACTGCTTGATAACTAACATATAGTTTATCAGCCAATTCACTCTGTGTTAAGTTTTTTTCTTTTCTTAACTCGGCAATTTTTTTGCCTAACTCGTTTGCTCTAAGCATTGTTTTTCCTCTTTTTTTTTTGAATCTACTTTTATTTTAGATTCGAATTTGTAAAAAGGCTATCAAGTATTGCTTGAGTTGCTAAAGCGATGCTTGATTTTATGTTAGTATGCGCTTAAAGATTGAATCAACATGGATTAAATATTGATCAATCGAAAAAAGTTCTTTTAAATTTATTTTGTTTAAGGATGGTTCATTTTCAATCAATTGCTTAAAATCAATTTTTTCTTTCAATGCTTTGTGTGCCAGCTTTTGAATCATTAGATAAGCATCGTCTCTTAACATCCCCTGATTGATTAAAGCGTGGATAATTTTTTGACTGTGAATTACGCCTCTTGTTAAATTAATGTTTTCTAACATTTGATCCTCATTGACAACTAAATTTGATAAAACAGTGCCTAACCTATTCAACATATAGTCTAATAGTGTTGTAGCATCCGCTAAAATAATTCGCTCAACAGAAGAATGTGAAATGTCTCTTTCATGCCAGAGAGAGACATTTTCATAAGCCGATAACATGTATCCTCTTAAAACCCTTGATAATCCCGTTAGATTTTCGCTTGCGATTGGATTCTTTTTATGAGGCATAGCGCTGGAACCTTTTTGGTTTTTAGTAAAAGATTCTTCAATTTCATTTACTTCAGTTCTTGATAAATGTCTTATTTCAACCGCCATTTTTTCGATTTGCGCTCCGATTAACGCTAAATTTGATAAATAAAATGCATGTCTATCTCTTTGTAGTGTTTGAGTCGATATTTTTGCAAATGGTATCTTTAGGATTTTCGAAACTAACTCTTCGTGCTCCAATGAACTATTAGCATAGTTGCCAACTGCACCACTTAGCTTAATTACCTCAACTGCTTTTCTCGCTTCCTTGAACTGTTTGAATAAACGGTTTATATCTTCATACCATAATAAAAACTTTAAGCCAAAACTAGTAATTTCAGCATGAATGCCGTGCGTTCTTCCTATGATTGGTGTGTATTTATACTGCAGTGCTTTTTCTTTTAAGATTGAAAGTAGGTCTTTAAGGTTCTTTTCGATTTGCTTATTTGCCTGTTTTAGGATTAAAGCTTGGGCGGAATCAACAACATCAGTTGAAGTCAAACCATAATGAAACCATTTTTTCTCATTACCAAGCGATAAACCAACCGCTTGAACAAAAGCGATTACATCATGCTTTATTTCTTGTTCAATTTCATAAATGTCTTTTAATTTAAATGAAGCTTTGTTTAGTTTCTCCATTTCTGTATCAGAAATTATTTTCTTTAAATGGAGTGCTTGGAGGTTTGCTAACTCGATTTTAAGAAACTGTTGATACTTGTTCCTATCATGCCAAATCTTATCAAAGATTGGTCTTTGGTAACGTTTAATCATTTTAATCCTCCTTAAAGATTGGTTCAATTAAAATTGTTTGGTTACGATCTGCTCCCACCGAAAAAATCGAAATTGGAATATCAACCATTTCACTAATTGTTTTCAGGTATATTTTCGTATTTGCTGGTAGATCAGCATAAGTTTTAACTTGCGTAATATCCTCCTGCCAACCCTTTAGTGTTATATAATTTGGTTTGCAAGCTTTAAATTCATCAATGTTTGCTGGGATATAGTCAATTGTTTTTCCATTGAATGTATAATCCTTAACAACTTTTATTTCATCAATTCCGGTTAAAACGTCTAGTAGTGTTACAGCCAGACTTGATAATCCGCTTGCTCTTTTTGAATGTCTTAAGACAACAGTATCTAACCAGCCAATTCTTCTTGGTCTCCCTGTTGTTGTCCCAAACTCTTTTCCAACTGTTCTAATTTCATTGGCTAGTTCACCTTCAATTTCACTCGGAAATGGACCTTCTCCTACTCTTGTCGTATAGGCTTTTGTTACTCCAACCGCTCCTTCTAATAACCATGGAGCAATTCCGGTATTAATCGGAACGGAAGCTGCTGTCGGTGAACTTGATGTGACATATGGATAAGTACCATGATCCAAGCAGAGTAATACACCTTGGGCACCTTCAAACAAGATTTTTTTGTTTTCAACAATTTTTTGATTTAAAAACTGTGAGGTATCAATTACATATTTTTCAATTTGTTTTGCATAATCTTTATATTCATTATAGAGTGTCTCTAGCACAAAGGGCTGTTCGCCTAACTCAGTTAAAAGCTTATTTTTAATTGGTAATGTCTCTTTTAAAAATTGATAAAACTTTGGCGGGTTAATAAAGTCGGCCATTCTTAAACCTTGGCGGGCTGCCTTGTCCGTATAGGCGGGGCCAATGCCTTTATTGGTTGTGCCTATCTTATTTGCTCTATCATAAGCACGGTCTAATGCCTGATGATATGGTAAAACAACGTGGGCTCGATTTGAAATATATAGCTTGTGGTCTTTTACTTTTGTTAATTCTTCAATTAGGGCTTTGGGGTTGATAACCATTCCGTTTGCCATCACATTATCGATCTTTGCATTTAGTATTCCTGATGGCAATAAATGAAGACTATATTTTTGGTTATCAAAAATAACAGTGTGTCCTGCGTTATTTCCGCCTTGATAACGAACGACAACATCAGCTGTTTGAGCAAGAAAATCAGTTATTTTTCCTTTTCCCTCATCGCCCCATTGTGTACCTACAATTACGACATTTTTCATCTAAAAGACCCCCTATAAAATAAAATGCGGTTTTACTTGAAAACCACATTAATTTTAACATAAATATACTACTTTCGTCAATCGTAGCTGGTGTATATACATAAGGAAAATTGATACTATATTATGGTTGTTTCGCTTTATTTTTTAAATAGTTTAACTTGGTTATCCTTAAAAATAGACAGATATGAATCGTCAAACTCAGCAGATCTACTCATTAAATATATGTAACTGTTATCTAAATAAACAATATATGGAAAATCATCATCATGGTAGATAACATAAAATAATTCGAAAAACCTTGTTTGAACACTAGAAAAATCTTTGTCTATATATTTGTAATTGATAACAAAACTAAAATGTCCATTGGATTCAATTATATCAACATAGGGATAATCTATTGCGTCTGTTGGTTCTCCTAAGTAGAAAAATCTGAACTTGTATTGACCGAAAGTAAAACTGGTTAACACAATATCAATAGCAACACTGTATCTATACAAAGGAGCAAGCCCTGCCCAATAAAACTTATGGTATATATCATCAGAAAAATATGATTTATAGGCAAAAATTGAATCAAAATCTTCTAGATCATCAGATAAATGATAATAATCTAATAGATCATTTTGACTAATTCCATTGAGAAAATCTTGTTTACCCTTGTATCTATAATACCAAAACATTGTTAATTCAGCGTCTTCTTCAAAGTCTTGATTAAAACCTAGCGCTTGATAATCTATTTGTTTTTCTTCGTTTATTTTACAAGCGGATAAGAGCATAATAATAAAGATGATTAAACTTTTTTTTAGCATTTTTATTTTTATATATTTTATAGTTAAATACATT
>JBAYPP010000092.1:0-4075 GCA_041677585.1 Acholeplasmataceae bacterium | reverse complement strand
TTAAACAATCAGTTTAGACAAGCAATTGATTTTACGGGAACACCGGTTAAATTAATATTAAGAAAGAAGGCGTAATTTATGAAGGTAAGTGTTTTTGGTGGCGGAGCTTGGGGCACAACTCTAGCACAGACATTAATTGACAATGGTCATGAAGTATTAATTTTTGATATTAATCCAGAGGCTGTTACGAAAATTAATCAAAAAAGACATCCCTTTTTTGAAACGATTTTGCCAGACTCAATTAAAGCTACAACCAATATTAAGGAGGCAGTTGCTTTTTCAGATTACTTTTTATTAAGTGTACCAACCAAAGCACTAAGGATTGTATTAGCTGCAATTAATGCAGAGTTAACCGAGAAAAAAGTCTTTATTAACGTTTCTAAAGGTATTGAACCGGACACATTAAAACGTGTCAGTGAAATTGTTAAGGAAGAAATTAGTGAACAGTATTATCGAGGGTTCGTTGTTTTAACAGGTCCATCACATGCTGAAGAAGTCATTTTAAGAAAGTTAACCTTATTAGTAAGTGCAAGTGAAGACCATGACTTAGCGGTTGAAGTACAACATTTATTTTCAAACGATAAATATTTACGTGTTTATACATCACAGGATTTAATTGGTTGTGAGTTTGGTGGTGCAGTTAAAAATGCGATTGCAGTTATCTCAGGTGCTTGCACTGGACTTGATTTAGGTGAAAATGCACGCGCAGCTTTAATCACAAGGGGTATTGTTGAAATCATTCGTGTTGTTGAAATCATGGGTGGATTAAGAGAAACAGCCTTTGGATTAACTGGGATTGGTGACTTAATCGTGACCGCCTCATCTGAGAATTCTAGAAACTTCCAGGCTGGTAAAAGAATTGGTCTTGGCTACAGTTTGGAACAAGTTTATCGTGAGGCAAAACAAACAATTGAGGGTATAAGAACAATTGAAGCAATGCATCATTTATCCAAAGAAAAAGGGATTGAATTACCGATAATTAACGTCGCATATGAGATTTTATTCAATAATCTTGAAATTAAAGAAGGACTGTCAAAATTGCTATCTAGAAACTTAAAACCCGAAGAAATTTGACAAAAACACTTAATAAAGCCAAATAAAGTTACTTTATTTTAAGAAATATTTGCAATTATATTAAAATTTTGATATAATAACATCAATCTTTTAAGGAGGAAAACAATGAATAAAACGGAACTAATCGCGATTATGGCAAATCGCGCCGGAGTGACTCAAAAAGTTGCCGAAGATGTCTTAAAAGCTTTTACCGACACCGTTTCTGAGACTTTAGGAAGACGTGGTGAAAAAGTCGTTGTAACTGGATTTGGAACATTTGAAGTTCGTAATCGTGTTAAAAGAACTGGTAAAAACCCAAGAACTGGAGAGCTGATTACTGTTCCAGAGCAGAAATCTCCAGCATTTAGAGCAGGAAAATTGTTAAAACAAGCAGTTAAATAAGATAATTAAGCACTTGTCGAAAGATAGGTGCTTTTTTCTATAGCAAAAAAGGATAAAATGCGTTAAAATGAGATTAGGTGGTGAAAGCGATGACAGATTTTTTATTAAGAGCCATGAATAATGATTTAGTATATGTCAAAAGCAATTTAGATCAATTAAAATTAACTGATGATCGCGGGAAAACAGTTCTCCATTACGCTGTTATGGGCAGTGCAACTGATGTCGTTCGTTTTTTATTGTCAAATGAGCCTTTGGTAAATCAACCAGACCATTACGGCGAAACACCATTGTTTGATTGTGCAAGAAAAGGAAAACTAGAACTTGCAAAAATGTTGATTCATCACTTTGCTCAAGTTAATATTCAAAACAGACAAGGGGAATTGCCTATTCATTTAGCTAGTCGTAAAGGAAATATAGATTTAATTAAATTATTAATTGAAAACGGTAGTTTTACAAATAAAAAAGCTGACGATGAACGTCTGCCTATTCATGAAGCAATCCTTGGTGGACAAAAGGATGTTATCCAGTTTTTACTAAAAGAGGGAAAGCAATCTTGGCTACAAATAGATTCATCAGGTAACAGTCTCTTACATTATGCGGCCAGAACAAGTAGCTTACAAGTCATAAAACTGTTGTTAGACGAAGGACTAAACCCCAATCATCTTAATGCCGTCTTTGAGACACCACTTTTTAATGCTGTTCGCTATGGAACACTCGATACCGTTAAACTATTAGTCAGCTATGACGCCTATTTGGATATTTATAACAGAAGATATGAATGCATCATTGATTTGGCGAAAATACATGATAAAGAAGATGTTGGAGTTTACTTAGATGAATATCGAATGACACCAGCTTATGAAAATTTAGTCAAAAAACAATCCTTAGCAATCGCCGTGTTAAATCGCGATCATGGGCTTTTAAGAACATTAGTTGAAAAAGGGGAAGCGTTGACAAAAGACAGATTAAATCTAACCGCCCTAGATTACGCAAAGGAATATCAAATTACACTTTGTATCAATATTCTAAGAAACTTAATTTAACTAAAATAAAAAAACTATTGTGAACCAATAGTTTTTTAATTAAGACAGGCAAAAACTATAAAAACAATATTCCTAAAACACTTATTCCATTAACAAGTATATGAACAAGCGAAACAATCCAAATGTTTTTCTTAGTCAGTAAGTAAATTCCGCCAAAGACGACACCCATAATAAAGTAACTGGGGCCATTTACTAATGCATTAGCAATACTTGTTTCTGAAGTTAAATGAATGATGCCGAACACAATAGATGAAACAGCCAAAGCGACATAGTCATTTTTAAATAGAGCAAAGAAGGATTTTCTGAAAATTAACTCCTCGACAATTGGCCCTAAGAA
Organism: Acholeplasmataceae bacterium; assembly: GCA_041677585.1. Lineage (GTDB taxonomy): Bacteria > Bacillota_I > Bacilli_A > Acholeplasmatales > Acholeplasmataceae > JBAYPP01. Next base: position 1,240 of record JBAYPP010000092.1, on the reverse strand, counting down.
AATAACCGGAATAATCATTAGCCAAGCATAACTGGAATGAAGTGACATTTCGATTGTTGCCTGATTGACTGAAATTGTTTGAGGAACATCTAAAATATAACTGAGTACAAGACTTATAAATTGGGAAAATACATTTCCACCGATAACGCCTAGATAGCCTAAAGCAACCGAAGAAACAGCATTTATTTTTAAAGCGACAAAAGTTTTGAAATCCACAAGGATATCAAACCTTAAAATATACAAGATTAAGGGAAACATTAAAATATACAGTAAAAAATTAACTAAGATATTAAATAACGGTGCATACCCTTCTGTTTCTTTCCGGCTATAGTTAGGATTTAAGGCAGCTTCAGGTAAAACAGGCTGATTTTGTCCGTATATAAACTTAAACTCCAGTTTTTCAGTATCAGAATCCCAGTATTTAACTTCACCTTTTTGAATTGAAATAAAGGTATCAATATCAAAGACCATTTCATCTTCGACCGGAATAAACAATAAATCTAAGACATATTGTCGCATTGTAGGATGATAGATAAAGACATAATCATTGTTGTCATAGGTAAACGCATAATGATTTAAAACACGTCCATAAACATCTTTGTATTTGTCATACTCTGATTCCAACATAACTGTATAGGCTTCTTGATTGCCTAAAATCACTTTTAAAACAACCTCTTCCTCAGTAAATGTTTGCCTTAAGGATTTGACTGAAGATAAGGATAAGACAATTAAAAGACCGACAACAAATTGAAAAATAAAATAAACTGCAATTGCTAAACCAAATCTAGTACGATCAATTGGGGAGAGGTTATTTGGTTTTTCTTCCTTGAACAAATCTTCAAAACTTTTAATTCCATTTTCCTCGTTCATATTATCACCGTTTATATTATACAATAATTTTGTTTGAAACAATTGAAAGAAGAGAAAATGTGATAAGATATTAATAGAAGGATATTTAGGGGGGATTGTCAATGGAAATTTTGATTGCCAGCCATAATCACCACAAAATTAAAGAATTTAGACAATTATTTGAACCAATGCTCATCGATGTTGTTTCCTTATCAGATATTGATGAATTTGATGAAGTTGTCGAGTCAGGGAAAACATTTTTAGAAAATGCGCTGTTAAAAGCTGAGTATTTTTGCAAAAAACACCATAGAATTACGATTGCTGATGATTCAGGCCTAGTGATTGAAGCTTTAGACGGTGACCCAGGCGTTAACTCTTCGCGCTATAGTGG
>JBAYPP010000091.1:0-4203 GCA_041677585.1 Acholeplasmataceae bacterium | reverse complement strand
TGTTAAAAGTGAAGTTGCAATGACGATTTTTCCAGAAGGCGGAATTAAAGACCGAGATGAAGAAAAGATGGTTGATATGCGAGCTGGTGCCTATAAAGTAGGCTTAAAGGCTAAAGCAGAATTACTGCCAATCCGTATTTTTGGGACAACTGAAGTTAAAAAAAGAGCTCCACTTAGGAACACTAAAATCAGAGTCGTTATTTTGCCAGTAATCAAGTATGATGAAGTAAAGGATTTAAATACAACCGAAGTTGCGGATATGGTGATGCAAAGAATCAACGCAGTAGAAGAATAAGCTGTAATATTTTAAACAAAAACAATAAATGAAACACCATTTTTTGGTGTTTTTTTTTGATTATTCGATAATTGTAATTTTGCCTTCAGCAATTTTAAATAATTTTGCTTCAGTATGACCGATAAAGCCTTTTTTAAAATCATATTTATCTGGATTGACATGCACAAGCAAAGCTTTAATGACATGGGAATGAGCAACAATCAAAATGCTTTTACCGGGAAAAACTTTTGCTAATTGCTGAACACCATTAACAACTCTATTGATTAATGATTCGTCTGATTCAAATGATTCGTGAGCATAATTCTCGTTTTGATAATAGATTTTTGCATCTCTATATGTTTTACCGTCTAAAAAGCCAAAATCACGCTCTAAGAATGAGTCGCTTTCATAAATGTTATCGGGATATTTAATTTTTTTAGCAATGATTTGCGCCGTTTTTAAAGCTCTTTTTAACGGTGATGAAAAGATTAGATCAAACTTAACATTTTGTTCAACAAACTCATGGCCTTTTTCTTTGGCCTGTCTAATGCCTGTCTTATTTAAGGGAATGTCGATTCTTCCTTGTATTCTTTGAGTAAAATTGTATTTTGTTTCACCATGACGCATAACTGTAATAATCATTTTGTTCTCCTTTACACCAGTTGATATTATAGCATTTTTTATTCTTTTCATAAAGAAAAGTATATAATACAACAAAAGCTAACTAGTTGTGATATGATGTAAAAAAAAGGAGAGATTAAATGAAAGAATCTAAATTTACAGGTGGTTTGTTGGGATATATTGGTGTTTCAATTGTTGCTTTTCTCATTATCACACTAACATTAGGAATTCTATTGCCGTTTGCGATTGTTTATAAGGAAACCTGGATTGCTGAGCATACTTATATTGAAGGTAAAAAACTCCGTTTTATTGGAACAGGTGCAGATTTGTTTGGACAGTGGATCAAATGGCTGTTGTTGATAATTATTACATTTGGCATCTATTCTTTCTGGGTTGGTATTAAAATGAAACAGTGGGTTATCGCAAATACTGTTTTCAATAAGTAAAGGCAATATTTAACAGTTATTAGAAAATCTAATCAGCAATTGATTAGTTTTTTTCTTTAAGTAGTAAAACAACACTATTTACCATAATTATGGTAAAATACCAATGCAAGGAAGTGATTAGATGAACATAATTGATATCATCACAAAAAAGCGTGATGGTTTAACATTAAGCGACCAAGAAATACAATATATGGTTAAAAATTACACGAATGGTCAAATTAAAGATTATCAAATGAGTGCACTTTTAATGGCGATCTACTTAAAGGGAATGAATGATCATGAAGCTACTAGTCTGGCATTAGCCATGCGTGACTCTGGCGATGTCATTGATTTGTCAATGATCAAAGGCGTCAAGGTCGATAAACATTCAACTGGCGGTGTTGGTGATAAGGTTACCTTAGTCTTAGGACCATTGCTGGCTTATTTTGGTGTCAAATTTGCGAAAATGAGCGGAAGAGGCCTTGGCCATACTGGTGGTACGATTGACAAACTTGAAAGTATTCCGGGTTTTAGAGTTGAATTATTGCCAAATGAATTTATTCAACAAGTGGAAGAAATTGATATCGCTGTAGTCGGTCAGAGTGGCGATATTGCTCCGGCGGATAAAAAACTATATGCTTTAAGAGATGTTACTGCAACAATTGACTCAGTGGCACTGATTGCATCAAGCATTATGTCAAAAAAGCTGGCTAGTGGTGCAGATGCGATTGTCTTAGATGTCAAAGTTGGTCGTGGGGCCTTTATGAAAACGGTTGAAGAAGCAACTCATTTAGCTCAGGTTATGGTTAATATAGGTAGACTTGCCGGCAAAAAGATGACGGCAATTCTAACCGGCATGGATGAACCCCTAGGGCATAAAATCGGGAATGCACTAGAAGTGTATGAGGCGATGGAAACATTAAGGGGAAACGGGCCACAGGACTTAGTTGATGTTTGTGTTGAAATTGGAGCTCACTTACTATTAGACGCTAAAAAAGAAACTGATTTTGCAATAGCTAAGACAAGACTTTCTGAAGTTTTGAATAATGGTCTTGCTTATGATATATGGCTAAGACTAATCAAAAGACAGGGTGGAGATCTAAAATCTATTGAAAACTTTGAATCGCAGATATCACCAAATAAAGTTGACATATTAGCCAATAAAGAAGGCTATATCACTGATATGAATACACTCGAAATTGGTAAAGCAGCAATGCTTCTAGGTTCCGGTAGGCAAACAAAAGAAGATCCGATTTTGTTTGATGTTGGACTGCATTTACATAAAAAGATTGGTGATTTTGTTAAGAGAAATGAACCATTGGTTACGATGTATGTTCAGGATAAAGGTGTAAGTGAAGCTAAGGAAATTCTTAACAATGCCTTTACAATCGGTCAGGAACAAAGAAGATTAAAGCTGATTTTAAAAACAATCAAATAAAAAAATGATTCCCATTATATAGCTAATTTTTGGGAATCATTTATTACTTATTTAATAATTGTTAACTAAGCACTTACTTTTTAACGGGTGCTTTTTCTTTTGCTATTTCGGAAGCAGCTAATACTGTTGATGCTAAATCAGTTATATTGGTTGGAACAATAATCTTTGTTGCTTTACCATCAGCAACTTTGGCTAATGCTTCATATGCTTTAATTGTTAAAACGGCATTATCGGCATTAGATTCTTTGATTAACTTAATACCTAAAGCTTCAGCTCGTTTCAATTTTTCAATCGCTTCCGCTTCCGCTTCAGCTTCACGAATTACTTTTTCCTTATGCGCATCTGCACGAAGAATAATCGCTTCCGCTTCACCCTCGGCTCTTAGAATTTCAGCGCGTTTTTCACCTTCAGCAATCAAAATTGTTTGACGTCTTTCACGTTCAGCACGCATTTGCTTTTCCATTGATTCACGAATGTCTTTTGGTGGAAGAATGTTCTTAACTTCAACACGGTTAACCTTAATTCCCCAGGGGTCGGTTGCCTCATCCAAAATTGAGCGCATCTTTGTGTTAATTAAATCACGCGATGTCAATGTTTCATCTAAATCTAAATCACCAATAATGTTTCTTAATGTTGTTGCTGATAAATTTTCTAGCGCAGCAATCGGATTATCAACACCATAAGCATAAAGTTTAGGATCTGTAATTTGGAAAAATAGCACTGTATCAATTTGCATTGTTACGTTATCTTTCGTAATAACAGCTTGCGGCTCAAAATCCTTTACTTGCTCCTTTAAGGTTACAACACTATCGATTCGATCAATAAAAGGAACCAAAAAGTGAATTCCAACGCCCCAAGTGGCATGATATCCCCCAAGTCTTTCAATGACATATTTTTTCGTTTGTGTTACCAATTTGAAACTAAATGCTAAAATCAAAATCAAAATAATTCCTAAAATGATTAATACCCATACGAATGATTGCATAAATACACCGAACCTTTCCTATATTTTTTCGACAATGAGCTTAACGCCTTCAATGTCCAGAATACGAACTTGATCATCAATTTCTATTATCTCCTTAGAAATAGCTGACCACTCAATACCATTTAGCATGACTTTTCCAATATGATTAGGTACAATCCTTGTAATTGCAAAAGCCGTCGTTCCAATCAAGGAGTCAACATTTGTCTTAATCTCGTTTTTTCTCACATATTTCATGACAACTGGTCTTGTTAGAAGCAGTAGTACAAAAGAAACAACGATAAAGACAAGGATTTGTATCCAAGGTTCAACATTAACAGCTGCAAGAATAACAACTGGTATAGCAGCTAAAGCAAACCAAATACTTACAAAATCTAACGTTGCGATTTCAAATAATGTTGCCAAGATGAAAAAACCAAGCCAGATCCAAATCATAAATTCATTCATTTGATCTCCTCCTTTA
>JBAYPP010000090.1:0-4213 GCA_041677585.1 Acholeplasmataceae bacterium | reverse complement strand
TTCTAGTAGTTGCTCTGTTACAATTTCGATTTGTAAGTCTAAAGCTTTAAAGAAATCTTCTTCGTTGGAATTTAATAAAGCTAGTTTTGGTAAGTTAATACTTGTAAAACTTAAATTTCCTCTTCCAGTGACAACTTCACTAGTTGGATCATAAACATTGGCTATAACGCGTGTACGACAGCCCATGTATGCAATTTCAGATGTTGGATCATCCGGGCGATAATAACTTTTGTTAAAAGGTGTATCAATAAAAGAAAAGTTTGGAAAGAGTCTTTTTGCCGAAGTAGCAATCGCTTTTTGAAATAAATCATAGTTTGGTTCACCAGGATTAAAATTGATTCCTTCTTTTACTTTAAAGATTTGAATTGGAAAGATTGGAGTTTCATTTTCACCCATTCCAGCGATTGTAGCATTCAAGGTTTGTTCGATAATAAGTCTTCCCTCGTGTGAAGTGTCAGTTCCATAGTTAATTGAACTAAATGGAACTTGTGCTCCAGCACGTGAGTGCATTGTGTTTAAATTATGAATTAAGGACTCCATTGCCTGATATGTATCACGGATTGTTTCATTGGTTGCGTGTTTTTTGGCAAATTCAAGCATTTTATCCGCTAACTGTTTGGGTAAATAGAGTTTTAAGTACGAATTGATTTGATCATCATATAGTTTGGGATAGACTCCGTGTTCTGATTCAATTGATGCAAGAATAGAACGAATATCTAAATCCAGATCATAGAAGTCAGTCGAGCGAATTAAATTATCGCGAAAACGTTTTTTATATGTTTTTTTAACGCCGACAGCTAAATCGTAGTCAAATTTTGCAATACTCTGTCCACCGTGTTGGTCGTTTTGGTTTGATTGAATCGCAATACATGCTAGTGCTGCGTATGTTCTAATATCCTGTGGTTCACGAACGGATCCGTGTCCAGTTTGAAATCCACCTGTAAACAGTTTGTCTAAATCAATTTGACAACATGTCATTGTCATCGTTAAGAAGTCTAAATCGTGAATGTGGATGTCTCCTTGTTCGTGTGCCTTTGCGTGTTTCGGATTTAAGACAAACATTTTGTTAAATTCCTTCGCGCCTTCACTTCCGTATTTTAGCATCGCACCCATTGGAGTATCACTATTGATGTTTGCGTTTTCTCGTTTTAAGTCACTGTCATCACTCTTGGAGAATGTAATATCGTGAAATGTTTGCATTAGTCTTGTCTGTTTATCACGAATTCTTGATCTTTCTTGTCTGTATAAAATATAAGCCTTTGCTGCATCAGCCAACTGATGCTTTATTAAAGTAGCTTCAACGATGTCTTGAATATTTTCAACGGTTGGATTAATTGCTTTGTATTTTTCATCAATTCTTTTGATTACATCTTCAACAATCAAATCCAAAGGAGCAAATGAACCGTTTGTTGCCCCAATTGCTTTTTTAATCGCATCTTTAATTTTTTCCGGATCGAATGCGACTAATCGACCATCTCTTTTTCTAATTTTATGATTCATAATTATATCCCCTTCTGGGTAAATAAACAAAGCATACATAACGTATGCTTTTAGTAGGATAAGAATATGAATAAATAGCAAAAAAATCTTTGCATTCATCTTGTCATGCCGCTTATCCCCTTAGCACCCATTGACCTTATATTAAAAGGTGTAAATCTATTATAGTAAAAAGTTATGTATTATGCAAGGATATTTTTTATGAAAATACTTTCATTGAAAATTGGTATTTTAACAGTGAAAACTGAGCCTTGTCCTAATTTTGATTGCAGATCAATTTTCCCTTTGTATTTTAAAACAATATGCTTAACAATGGCTAAACCAAGCCCAGTTCCTCCCTCTAGACGGCCCTTGTCAATCCGATAAAATCGCTCAAAAATACGCTCTTGATGGCTAATATCAATCCCAATTCCATAATCTTTAACCGAAAAAACGATGTTTTTGTTTTCCTTATATAGCTTAACTTCTATTTTCTGTTTGAAATCGCTATACTTAACCGCATTCTCAATTAAATTTTTGAACAATTTATGCATATCAATCGGATCGCAATTAAACATAATCATTTCAATATTTTTATCTAATTTAATTTTTTTACTGCGATTTCAGCGAATTCTTCTGATAGTTTTTCAGCTATTTTGGAAACAGATGTTGATCCACCAAAGTGAATTTCCACTTTTGCCCCTGTTTCATTAACGATTGGATGCTCTGCTTTAATGTCATCCCAATCCAGTGCTTCAGCTAAACCTTCAATGATTCCATCGTTATTTTTGATGATTTCTTTTCCGTCCTTCGAATTCATAAATGCAATAAATGCGTTAACAAGTGCTTTTTCTGTTTCATTTGCAATGTCGGTTTCAGCTTTTCTGATATACATAAATGGTCTTTTTAATGTGTATGATCCGTTTAAGACATTTTCTTCGGTCGCTTCAACACCATTAAAGCTTAACCCTTTTAGATTGGAACCTAATAAACCTGATAATGAAATATAACCAATACCGTTTGCATCATTTTTGATGCTTGACATCATTTCACCGTTGCTTGCAACTTGCACATACCGGGTTGCCAAACCGTTGTTGCTTTCTGCAAGAGCTTGTAAGCCGATTAGTTCAAAGAATGCCCCTCTTGTTCCAAAGGTTGTATCTCTAGTATAAATCTTAATATCTTCACCTGTTTTTTCTTGATCTTCACAAGCAACTAAAAAAACGGCAGCTACGATCAAAAGTAATAATGCTAAAATTCTTTTCATTTTTCTATTCTCCTTTTTCTTGTTACGGAGTTAGTATAATAAAAAGGCATTTTTTCAACCACCGTTTTTATGTAATGCTTTTGTAAAAATTATGTGAGTTGTTAACTTTTCATTTTTTTAACCATATTTTTGAATGCAAGCCACAATAAGATAAGTGATAATAAACCCGCAGCAATTAGAATGTAGACGATTGACACACTAGTTTCAAAGATGCCGATTTCAATAGTTCCATATGCTGTTCTTATATCTTCCATGATCTTTGTAACATCTTCTGCTGGTATATTTTTACCAAGTTCAATTTCCAATAATTGGAAAGGCTCCTTTAATAAGATTTGTTTTAATAAAATTGTCATGTGTGTAAATGGCAGGATTGAGGAAAAGTATTGCATCCCTTTTCCAAAGTTTGCTAAAGGCATATAAATACCAGCAACAAAACCAACGAACGTTCCTAAAACACCAGCAACAGTACCGAAGGCATTATTTGATTTTAAAAATGATGTAATCAAAATCATTAAGGACGCTGATATAAAGGTATATACGACTAATAGTCCTGTTGTAGAAACAATTACTAATAATGAATACCAATAGCCCGATGTTAACCCAACATATAAGATTGTAGCAAACCAAATCAGCAGCGTCAGGATTGCAGTTACGATGATTGATGATAAGTAATAGCTTAAAATTATTTTTGGTCTTTTGATTGGTGTTACCAAAAAGGCATCCAATCTATGTGTTTCTAAGTCAACAACAATATTGCCCATCATTCCTAAAGATAGCGATAAAGTGTTGATAACTAAGATTCCACCCATCATTTGACTTGTTGATAAATAAGTTTTTAAATTGTCGGTAAGATCAGGTAGACCTGCGGTGTAGAGTTTTCCTAAAAACAAAAAGTATAGTGCCAACAAGATTATAACACTTAAGAATGAGAAGAAAAGGGCCGTTTTATCGCGGATAAATACTAATATGTTTCTTTTTGTCAGTGAAAAAAAATCATACATCGCCTTTTCCTCCTATTACATCAATAAATACATCATCCATGTTGCCCTTAATTACTTCAAACTGAGCAATATTATCTTTAAACAAATCGATTAAGCGAAGCGTCTCTTCAACGCTTTTTACGATTATCACAAATTGATCAGATATCTTTTGATAGGGCTGGTTGTTTTCTTCTAATGTTTTAATAAGTTTTTGCTTATCTTTAGGAACAATCTTTAGACGGTCTTTACTATATTTGTCTTTTAACTGTGTCGGTGTTCCTTCGATAATGATATTTCCCTTATCAATAATAACAACATAATCTGCGTCTGCCGCTTCTTCCATGTAGTGCGTTGTTAAGAAGATAGTCATACCTTTATTGTTTTTCAAATCACGAATTACATCCCAAACAATTTTTCTTGTTTCTGGATCTAGTCCTGTTGTTGGTTCATCGAGTAAAAGAATTTCCGGGTTAGAAAAAAGGGCACGAGC
>JBAYPP010000089.1:0-4220 GCA_041677585.1 Acholeplasmataceae bacterium | reverse complement strand
TTTAGGATATGAACTGCAAGACATCAATACATTTAAACCTAACGAAGATGACTTTCTTTTTCTAATAACCAGGAGTTTTAACTTTGGTGAAGTTTCCCAATCAGCAAAAACATTCTTATCAAAACACGCAAAAAAAGTTATCGGTGTAGCTGTTTCTGGCAACCGAAACTGGGGAACAAATTTTGGTGCAGCAGGAGATAAAATTGAAACCGAATTTGGAATTCCGTTGGTTCTTAAATTTGAAGGATCAGGAATGCCGCATGAAAGGAAAATCGTAAAAGATTGGATTTTAAATCACGCCCATAAAAACGCATAATAAGGCCATTTAATGAATTTAATAAATATAAAAAAAGGTCGTATATAAAACAAATACGGTCTTTTTTCGTCTTTAAAAATTTGTATGCATATTTGTCAATGTTTTTTTTGAAATTAAGTATAATAGATGTAAGAATTAAAAAGGGGATATGACAATGGACAAAAACTACATTCAAGAATGGGTTCTTTTGAACAATCAAATGATTGATGAAACAGGGGCGATCAAAGATCTTCAAAAGGACAAAGAGGCGGTTAAATCGTATTTCTTAAATGAAATAAATAAAAAGACCCAGTTTTTTCATTCTCTAGAAGAGAAGTTAGAGTATTTAGTTGAAAATGATTATTATGAAAAAGAATTTTTAGAAAAATACTCGATGGATCAAATTAAGAAAATATACGATATTGCATATAGCTATAAGTTTAGATTCCCAACCTATATGGGAGCTTTTAAGTTTTATAACGACTATGCTTTAAAATCAAGAGACGAAAAAGTCTTTTTAGAACGCTACGAAGATCGCTTAGCAGTAAATGCTTTATATCACGCCAACGGTGATATGGAAACGGCTGAACATTTAATTCACAGTCTTATGCGACAAGACTTTACACCAGCAACACCGACCCTGTTAAATACAGGCAAGAAGAAACGCGGAGAATTTGTTTCCTGTTTTTTACTTGAAGCAGGAGATTCATTAAATGATATCGCTAGAATCTCTGAGTTTTCGATGCAGTTATCAAAAATTGGTGGTGGTGTCGCAATCAACTTAACCAACTTACGAGCAAAAGGTGAAACCATTAAGGGAGTACCAAACGTCTCAAAAGGTGTTGTTGGGGTTGCAAAACTATTAGACAACAATTTTAGATACGCGGATCAAATGGGACAAAGAAGCGGGGCAGGAGCTGTTTATTTAAACGTTTTTCACGCTGACATTGAAGATTTCTTAAACACGAAAAAACTAAATGCTGATGATGACATTCGGGTTAAGACACTTTCAATGGGTGTTGTAATGCCAGATAAGATGATTGAGCTCGCAAGAGAAAACAAAGACATGTATGTTTTCTATCCACATACGGTCTATCAAGCATATGGCAAGATGTTCGCTGATGTTTCAATTGATATGAATTATTGGTACGACAAACTTGTTGAAAATCCTAAAGTTAGAAAAAGAAAAATCAACCCGAGAAAATTACTCGATATGATCGCATCCCTTCAAGGTGAAAGTGGTTATCCATACATAATGTATTCAGATAACGTAAATGGAGAAAACCCGCTAAAGGATGTCGTTAAATTTTCAAATTTATGTACCGAAATCCTGCAACCAACCATTACTTCCTTTTATGCTGATTATGATAAAAGGGAGGAAGATCAAATCGGAATGGACATTTCCTGTAATTTAGCTTCCGGTCATATGGGAAATATGATTAAACATAATACAATAAAAGAAACAGTCTTCGCCGCAATGGACATTATGAACTCTGTTTCTGAAAAAACAAACATCGCCTATGTTCCTGCCGTAGCCAAAGCAAACCGCTTAAATCGAAGCGTTGGCTTTGGTATCATGGGACATCACGGTTATTTAGCTGAAAACTATATTTTATATGGAAGCGAAGAAAACCTTGATCTAATTGATGTATTCTTCAACATCATAAACTATTATAGTTTAGTGCATTCAAATCAAAAAGCAATTGCAACAAAAGAGACATTTTACCAATTTGAAACCTCTAAGTACAAAGACGGATCATACTTTAACGGAAGAAAATCAATCTATCCAAAAACCGAAAAAGTAAAAGAAATATTAAAAGATGTTTATATTCCAACTGATGAAGACTGGGAAAAACTAAAAACAAGTGTCATGGAGCATGGCCTGTACAACTCCCATCGCTTAGCTGTTGCACCAAATGGAAGTATTGCGTATGTAATGAGTGCAACCCCATCTTTGACACCAATTAAGCAGCTCATTGAAGAAAGAACCTACGGCAACTCAAAAACGTATTTCCCGATGCCAGCTTTAGATACAGCAGCATTTATGTATGAAACGGCTTATAAGATGGACAAATTTAAAATCATAGATGTTATTGCAACCGCTCAAAAGCACGTTGATCAAGGAATATCATTTGAATTATGCGTAACATCACTAGAGACAACTAGAGACCTACAAAAATACTATTTATATGCCCATTATCAAGGGATCAAGACTTTATACTACACACGCACTCAAAAACTAGGTGTTGAAGAGTGTGAAGCGTGCGTCGTTTAAAAACAAGGGGGATATTATGGCAAAGCCTATTAAAAAATCACAAACACCAAAAAAACCTTACTTTGAGGATCCAAAAGACTTTGATGGTGCAAACTGGAATACAATGGAAGACGAGTACACACAATTTTTCTATGAACAAAACTTAAGTCAATTTTGGCGTCCAGAGGACATTAGTCTTCAATCTGACTTAAATGTTTGGAATATCCTAAATGAAGACGTAAAGCTGGCGTATGCCCGCAATTTGCTTGTTTTAACATTTTTAGATACATATCAAGGAGATATCGGTATGCCGGTTGTTTCAAGGTCACTTGATGAAAAATATCATCAAAGAAAGGCAGTATTAAACTTTATGGCTGCAATGGAAAACGCAGTCCATGCTAAAAGTTATTCAAATATTTTTATGACCTATATGGCAACACCAGAAATTGATGAACTGTTTTTATGGGGCGAACAAAATAAAAACCTCCAAAAAATCATGTCATTGATTGTTGGAGCATATGAGATATTAGATCGCTATAACTACTTAAAAAAATACGATCAGGAACACATCAACTTTACTGATGAAGAATTTAGAGAGGCACAATGGAAGGCAATGGTCGCGAGCGTCTTTTTAGAAACATGGTTATTTTATAGTGGCTTTTATTATCCGCTTTACTTTTATGGTCAAGGAAAATTAATGCAAGCTGGCGAAATCATTAACTTAATTTTGCGTGATGAAAGCATTCACGGTTTATATGTTGGCCGTCTAGCAATTGAAGTTTTTCAAACATTTGATCAGCAAAAGCAAGAAGAATTAAAAGGCTGGATGTTTAACTTGTTACACAATTTATATCGTGAACAATCCGAATTAGTTGAGACGATCTATGATCCAGTGGAACTAACTCATGATGTTAAAATCTTTGTCCGCTACAACGCTAATAAAGCATTAATGAATCTAGGCTTTGAACCGGTCTATCCTTATGAAGAGGTAAATCCAGTTGTCCTAAACGGTCTAAACACGGAAACAAAAACAATGGACAACTTTTCAATGAAAGGCAACGGTTATCAAAAAATGAAATCAGAATCGATTAAAGACCAAGATTTCTTTTTTGAAAAACCCAAAATTGGAGGTAGCAAATAATGAACCAAATTTATCTAGTAAGTAAACCAAACTGTCCTCAATGCCATAGTTTGAAAATGTTTTTAAAAATGGCATTAAGAGATAAATATGTTGATGACATAAAGATTTGCGACCAGGAATTAGATGAAGAATTGTATTATACGATAGTTAAAGAATTTAGAATAACATCCCTACCAGCATTAGTTGCTGGCGATGATATCTTACGTCAATGTGATCCAACACCAACAGTCCAATTCCTAGAAAAGCACGCAGGAAAAAAATAATATCTAGCAGAATAATTATCTGTTTATGATATAATGTTTCTAGAAGGCACCAAAAATGCTGAAATGAGGAAAAGAGGGAATATTATGGCAAACACAAGAACCGAAGAAGAAATTATCATTAGCTATCTTGAAGCACAAGAAAGATACAATGAGGGTAGAATACATGAACTACAAGAACAAATTCAACTCTATCCTGAAAGTGATTATCTTAAAAGAGAATTAGATCAAAAGGTCGCGTACGCATATTTATTTAAAGCAATGATTCGT
>JBAYPP010000088.1:0-4276 GCA_041677585.1 Acholeplasmataceae bacterium | reverse complement strand
TAAAAAGCGTTTACGTTTAGTGCACTTAGAACGATTTCATATCGAGCATGTATGCAGTTTCCTAAATAAGCTAGAAACTGAAACTGAACGCTTGATTCGTTTGACAATTCCTGTTTCAAAAGAAACATTTTTAGATCCAACCTTTAATTCATTTTTAGTTTCAACTTTAAAAAACTATGGCATTCCACCGGAATTTATTCGTTTGAAATGCGAAATGGATACACGTATTACGCAATACATACCGCAAATTCATGAATTAGCTCAACACGGTATTAGCCTTGATACAACCGAAGTTGAAATGGCTATTAGTTATCCATTTCATGCTGTTCATTTAAACTTCAATAAAGATGACGCTAAATGGTTCAGCTATATTAAGATGTTGAAAAAAATGTTTGATGAGATGAGTATCGCATTGGTTTTAAGAAATGTTCAGACTAAAGAACAAAAGGAAAAGCTTGAATTAACTGGTGTAACGTATATAGAAGGTCCATTATATAAAGACTTGACAGCGGAATCACTCATTCAAAAGATTAAGGAGAGCATTTATTAATGCCACATGGATTGGAAACCTACATCAATCGTTTACCGATTGATGGGTCAAATAGTCACAGTCATCGTGCTATTTCATCCTTTTTGATGCTAAAAAATGTCGATAAAATGATTGAGGCTTATCAAGCTCAAAGTAACGGAACAAACGGTAATGCCTTGTTGCGTGTTTTTGGTCTTTTGCAAGGGTTTTTCGTTGGAATTGATGCATTATATGATCTTGCGATCGGTTTAACAAAATATAAATATCATATCAATATCAACCGAAATCCAATTCTTCATGAACTGAAATACGTTCGAAATGACATCGTTGGTCATCCAACGCATCGCACCTATCCAAATGGTGGAACAGGCTTTTCAATCATTGGTTCATTCATTTCAACTGAAAAGATGACATATGAAACATTTACGTATCAAAGAAATAAATTTGAGCGAAAAGAAAGAACAATTTATTTTGATGAGTTAATTACAGCGTACTTAAAAGAAAAGGAAAAATTACTAAATGAATTATATGATTATTTAGTCAAAGAAATTCAAAAAACATCAATACCAGAAGATCTTCATTTACTATATGAAACTTTAAGTCTTTCGTTGCTAGATAAAGTTGAAGCTGCCTTTATTGACGAGCATTCATTGACAAAAGACTCAAACCACCGTTTTTTATGGCGAACAAGTTTATTAAGAACATTAATCAACTGGCAAGAAGATGATCTTGACCGAAAAGATTTAATTGTCTATATGAGTCGTATTCAGGCTGCAAAATTATATGAGATTGCTTTAGCTTTAGAAAAAAGAGAAAAGCAGGAATTGTATACTAAATTGCCCCGTATTCTAGTTTCGTTTTTTAAGTTTATTCGCAAGAATGAAGAAGGAGCATTGCCATTATTAGAAAACATCCACGATCTTTATCATCCCCTTTATCAAAGTGATCTTGAATCGTTATATGATTTAAACCCCAGTTTAAAAGTTAAAAAGGTTTTAGATTGGATGAAGTCACTTGCTGAAGAAGAAAAAGTTTATTTATTGGGGTCAGTTTTTCGTTCATACCGCAAGAAATAGCCGAAATGGTGGTATAATAGTAAATAGAATAGAGGTGTTTTTATGGCATGGGGAAATGAAACTTATTTGATTGGTGAAAAAGTTAAAGTTGAAGGCGAAAAAAATCCAGGTGTAATCACCCGCATTGATGTTGACCGCGGTTTGATTTATGTTTTATATAAAAGAATGCGCGAAGAAGCATATCCATATCCAGAAGCAATCGAACAACAAAAAATAATTGTTGATGGAATCAAAAAATAAGCCAAGTATTTTCACTAAATTTCTAGTGTTTTGGAAAGTTTTTTTTCTGTTTTGCTATAAACTTATTTTAAGCATGAAAACAGGTCGAGGAATACTTGCCCTCTTCTTGTCATATCTAATCTTTCACGGCTGGGCTGTTGTTTTTATTGTTTTTGGGACGATTACGGATAACTTGGTCTTAGTAACAATTGGAACAACCGTTGTTCTTTTTTGGCTAGGTCCTTTTACTCCGTTGATTCCATTAATATTCGTAACTGCTTTTATCATCCAAAGATATCTTTTGTTTGATAAATCTAGACCATTCAAAATTAAGCAAGTTTGGCAGATGATCAAAGAAGAAGAAAAATCGATGCATAAGCAAAAAAAATCGCGATTGGAGAAAAATAGAGAAATGTATGATTTTGATCAGATTGTTGATAGATTGAATACAAACAGTGTCAAATATGACTATAAGGAAGTGTATAAAATACCAGAGGACGTCATACCAATGTGGGTAGCAGATACTGATTTTAAAGTTGAATCTAAAATCATTGAAGCATTAACTGAACGGATTCAGCACGGAATTTTTGGTTACTCAGCTTTGGATTCAGATTATAACAAAATTATGGCAGAGTGGTTCTTAAAACGTCATGATTGGCGGATTGAAAATGAGTGGCTAATTAGTACTCCTTCTGTAATCTTCGCCTTAAGCAATGCAGTCCGGGCTTTGACAAAAGAAAATGATGCTATTTTGATTTGTTCTCCTGTTTATCCTCCGTTTCATTCTGTTGTTAGACAGAATAAAAGAAAACTTGTTATTTCTGATTTAGTCAATATCGATGATCGATATGAAATTGATTTTGCTGATTTTGAAGCAAAAATTAAAACATTCAATGTAAAAATGTTTATTCTTTGTAGCCCTCATAATCCCATCGGACGTGTTTGGACATATGAAGAACTGAAAAGAATCGATGAGATCTGTACAAGAAATCAAGTGTTTGTCGTCTCTGATGAAATTCACGCTGACATAACCTTTGAGCACAAACACACTGTTTATGCAGAAATTAGTGAATACGCAAAAGCGAACTGTATTATTTGCACCGCACCAAGTAAAACCTTTAACATTGCCGGGTTGCAAATTTCAAACATCTATATTCCAAACAAACGGAAACGGCAATTATTTAAGCTTGAAAGTGAGCGAACAGGCATCCATGGAGCAAATCTGGCTGGCATTATTGGCAATAAAGCTGCCTATCAACACGGCGAAAAATGGCTAGATGAATCAATCGAATATTATAAGAGTAACATTATGTGGGTTAGAAAATTTTTAAAAGAAGAGTTGCCAGAAGTAAGAATGAATAAATCAGAAGGAACCTTTTTAATTTGGCTAGACTTTAGAAGTTTAGGTTTACCACATCAAGAATTAGTGCATTTTTTGATTCATGAAGCGAAGCTTTGGCTTAGTGATGGACTTGATTTTGGCGCACAAGGAAATGGATTTATGCGAATGAATATTGGTTGTTGCATGACTACTGTCAAACGAGCTTTCACGCAATTGAAAACAGCAATTGATAAACTAAAAAAATAAAGTCAAACGCTACTTTCTAAAGGAGTGCTTGACTTTTATGTTATTCTTTTAATTAGTATTACTGCTTTATGGTCCAGTACGAGTAGCAGATAAGTGTTAATTAGGGTGTTTTTGTAATCAGTGCTGATCTTCGTTCTTGATACTCTTCTTTGGAGATGATACCTTTATCGTAAAGATTTTGCAGTTCTTTTAATCTGTTTTCAAGACTAAATGATTTAACTTTATTGCCAGTAAAAACTGCAATAAATCCTAAGACACCAACGATAAAATTTGTTAAAATAAAGAAAATCGACCAACCAATGACTGAGTTTTGCTTAGTAGCTAGTTCTTCATCCCCTAATTTTGAATAGGTTAAGAGTTTGTTAGATCCAATGAACGTAGCAATCAAAATTGGAATACTAATAATTGTTAAAAAAACAGCCAAGAAAGTGATTAAAACAATCATTGCCTCATGTTCCTCAATAGTGAGTCCAGAAAGATCCAGATTCTGAACTATGATAGCGAAAATATCTAAAACAACGACGGAAAGAATAGTTAGTGCTGCGGTAATGTAACCAACGATTGCAGCTGCTTTTAAGATACTTTTATTCATTTTCAGTTCCTCCACTTATATTTATTCTAACATAAAAACACTATATTTTTGCAATCAAATTTCACGATTTCAATATCATCATCAAATATGATAAAATAAGATTGTTCTCAGTAGAACTATAAATGGCTTTTAAGGAGTTGATTATTTTGGGAATTTATGTCTATTTTGGATCTTTAATCGTTTTTTTTGGTTTAACATTACGAATATTACAGGCACTGCATATTGAAAGAAAGTTTGAAAAAATGAAGATTTGGGAGATAAAGGCAGCATAT
>JBAYPP010000087.1:0-4305 GCA_041677585.1 Acholeplasmataceae bacterium | reverse complement strand
TTTAGATGGAGCAGGAGCAGAAACTTTACTTGGTAAAGGTGATATGTTATTAAAACGAACAGATCGAGCGCATCGCTTACAAGGAGCATTTATTTCTGATGAAGAAATTTATGCCGTAACCGATTTTATTCGTAAACAACAAAAGCCGAATTACGTTTTTGATCAT
This sequence comes from Acholeplasmataceae bacterium, assembly GCA_041677585.1. Lineage (GTDB taxonomy): Bacteria > Bacillota_I > Bacilli_A > Acholeplasmatales > Acholeplasmataceae > JBAYPP01. The sequence goes on along the minus strand of JBAYPP010000087.1, from coordinate 4,139 downwards.
GAAGAATTGAAAGAGCAAGTTAAAACGAAAGAAATTGTTAATGATGATTTGTTTGAGGATGTCGCTTACTTTGTTGTAACAAGCGGAAGCGCATCGATTAATGGTATTCAAAAAGAATTTGAGATTGGTTTTAACAGAGCGCAAAAACTGGTTGAAATGCTTGAGTACCATGAAATAGTTTCAACAGGTCAAGGTACCAAAGCGCGAGAAGTTTTGGTTACTTTAACTGAATTGAATGAAATTCTTGGAAATAAAGCATGATAACAGTTAAGAAAAACATCTTTTATACTACAGGAATGCTAATCTTTATACTATTTGCCGCCTTTATGGTAATCAACGGGCTATCTGTTTTTTCAAAGTCATTTACAGCCTGGTTTATCGTTCTGATTATTCTTGCTTTTGCGATTATTGTCTTTAGCACTTATGCAATCAAAAGCAATAAAAGTAAACTGCTGTTGCAAATATTAGATTGGGTAACTTTTTTGGTGTTTTCAATTACGACGGTTGTCTTTTCCTTAATGTTTTTCTTATTGCCGGCTAGAATCGAAAAAAACTCAATGTCACCAACTGTCAAGGATGGGGATCATGTCCTGGTTTATCACTTTTTATACCAGCCCAAAAGAAACGATGTTGTGATTATTGAGATTAATCAAGCCGATTATCCTTTAGTTGATGAGAATGCTTTTATCGATGCAAACAATAATGTTATAGAATACGTCTATTTCATCAAAAGAATTGTAGCAATGCCTGGTGATACAATCGAATTTGAGTCATTTCAAAGTCATTATCAAATGAAAGTCAACGGCGTTGTTGCAAAAGTAAACGGTGAAATCTTTCAAGTAAGCAATCCCGATTTTTTAATCAATTATTTAGATGAGAATAATAAACTAAAAACTGATGACTATTTAGTTTTTGGTGATAACGATTCAAGATCAGAAGATAGTAGAAATATTGGCCCCGTTAAAGGTGAGGATATATTAGGCAAAGTAATTTTTAGACTGTATCCGTTTGGAGTGATACGATGAATAAAGCAAAACAAATTCAGTGGTTTCCGGGGCATATGTTTAAATCACTGCGTGAAATAAAAGAAAAGATTAATTTGATGGATCTTGTTTTAGTTTTACTTGATTCACGATTGCCTGACTCTAGTATGAATCCGGAATTATTGAAGATTGTTGGACATAAACCCATTATTTTATTGTTTAATAAAATGGACTTAGCTGACCAGTTTCATTTAAATAGATGGATGAAATATTATGAAGAAAAAGGTTATTATACATTAAAAATTGATGCCCAATCCGGTAAAAACGTTCAAAGAATTCATAAACTATCAGAAGAAGTTCTCAAAGATAAAATTGATAGAGCAAGGCAAAAAGGGTTAAAGCAAAGAGCATTTAGAACAATGATTATTGGTGTCCCTAATGTCGGTAAGTCTACTTTAATTAATCGTCTTGCCCAAAAAAAGGCTGCTAAAACAGCCAATACGCCGGGGGTGACAAAGGCACAACAATGGATTAAGCTGAGCGATCAATTTGAGTTATTGGATACGCCAGGTGTTTTATGGCCCAAATTTGATGATCAAAAAATCGGTTATCATTTAGCGATAACCGGGGCGATTAAGGACTCAATCCTGCCTGATTATGATTTATTTGTCTACGCCATTGACTTCTTATCAGAAAATTATCAAAAGCGTTTGGAGGAGCGGTATGGTGCACTTGGGACTAGTATTAGCGAGTGGTTTGAAATAATTGCTTCAAAGCGCGGAGCATATTTAAAAGAAAAAGAAATTGATGAAACGCGTGTAATTCAAGTTTTATTGCATGATATACGCAATAATCATTTAGGAGGTTTAACCTTTGACCGACTTGATGTTTGAGATTGAAAAAGGGTTACATAAAAAAGGGGCCAAGCTTATTGCTGGCATCGATGAAGCAGGCAGAGGTCCTTTAGCTGGGCCAGTGTTTGCTGCCGCAGTTATTTTGCCTGAAAAGGTCGATTTTAAATATGTTAACGATTCAAAGAAACTAACCGAAAAGCAAAGGAATCTAGCACTTCAAGAAATTAAGGAACAAGCTATTTCCATTGGAATAGCAATGACATCCGTTAATGAGATTGATCAAATCAATATTTATCGCGCAACAAGAGAAACAATGTTGGCAGCAATTAGACAATTAAAGATAAAACCGGATTTTTTATTGATTGATGCGATGCCAATGGAAACAGAAATCCCTGCTCAAAGTGTCATTAAGGGTGATGAAAAAAGTCTAAGCATTGCCGCAGCATCTATTGTTGCAAAAACAACAAGAGACAAATATATGTTAGAAATGGATGCTATTTTCCCTGAGTATGGTTTTAAAAGCAATAAGGGATATGGAACAAAAGAACATTTAGATGCGATTGAGAAACACGGTGTAACACCAATCCATCGGAGATCATTTGATCCCATTAAGTCAATGATTAAGGAAAAGCGTGTACATTATTACATTCCTAAAGCTAGAAATGTGATAAAATAACAAAAAGGAGAAATGAAAACATGAAAAAAGACTATGTTATTTTTACTGACTCGACAACGGATTTACCTTATGAGGAAGCAAAAAGATTAGAGCTTGAAGTTTTACCGCTAACATTTCATATTGATGACAAAAGCTATAAGAATGAATTAGATTATCGCGAGATGTCAGCTAAAGACTTTTTTGATGCGATTAGAAATGGTGCTAAACCAACAACTTCACAATTAAATTCCGAAGATTATACTGAAAGAGTAATACCTTATTTAGAAAAAGGGATCGATGTTTTAATTCTTTCCTTTTCAAGTGCTTTGAGTGGTTCATTTAATAGTGGACGTTTAGCGGTTCAAGAATTATCTGATCGATATCCTGAACGTAAAATTGAAATCATTGATACTAAATCAGCCTCACTTGGTGAAGGTATGTTAGTCTATTTAGCAGCCGAAGAGAGATTAGCCGGAAAATCAATGGCTGATGTAATTGACTTTGTTAATCAAACAATTCCCCAAGTTGCGCACTGGTTTACAGTAACAGATATAAAACATCTTCGTCGTGGTGGAAGAATTTCAATGGTAAAATCGATTTTGGCTCAAGCCTTAAATATCAAGCCAATTATGAATTGCAATGTTGAAGGCAGGTTAGTACCAAAAGATAAGGTAAGAACAAGAAGAAGATCAATTGAAGCAATTTTCCAAAAAATGAAAGAAACTGCACTTCCAAAGCAAGAAATCGTTTTTATTAGTCATGGTGATGATATTGAGTCCGCTGAGCAACTAGCAAGTTTGGTAAAAGCAAAATTTAATCCCAAAAAACTCTTGATTCATTCAATTGGCCCAGTCATTGGCGCACACACCGGACAGGGAGTTCTAGCACTATTTTATTTAGCAACAACAAGAGAATAAGCAAAAACAAGGCATGCGACATGCCTTTTTTGTGCAAAAAAACAAAACTTAGAGCAGCCAGAAAAAAAGATATATATTAAAGATATATATATGTTTTTAACGCACACATTTATCTTGACAACAAAAAAATAGCCACTATAATAGAAGTGAAAAAAAGAAAGGAAACAGTGATATGGCAAAACGTGTTATCATAGTTGAATCCCCAGCAAAAGCAAAAACGATTAGCAGTTATGTAGGTAATGACATGCTTGTTATGTCATCTGTTGGCCATGTTCGTGATTTAGCAACGACAGGTAAAGATGGTTTAGGAATAGATGTAAACAATGACTTCAATCCTCAATACATCATTATTAAAGGGAAAGAAAAAATTGTTAAGGATTTAATTAAAAAAACGAAAGACAAACAAGTCCTTCTGGCAACCGACCCTGACCGTGAAGGAGAAGCGATCGCTTGGCACCTTGCGGAAATACTATCCTTAAATAGTAAAGATAGAAATCGGATTGAGTTTAGTGAAATTACAAAATCAGCTGTTATCGAAGCATTAAAAAACGCTAGAGCAATTGATCAAAATTTAGTAAATTCACAAGAGGCGAGAAGAATTATTGACCGAATCATCGGTTTTAAATTATCAAAGCTACTTCAGTCAAAGATTAAATCAAAATCAGCAGGACGAGTTCAAAGTGTCGCCTTAAAATTAATTGTTGATTTAGAACGAGAAATCGAAGATTTT